>JAWAXL010000041.1:0-13300 GCA_038820405.1 Bathyarchaeia archaeon | reverse complement strand
AAAGATCAGGGTTGGAATTGGTGTTTTAACAGCTAAGTAGTAAAGGTAGTAGTAGGGGGTGGATGCCATATAATCTTTCCCTCAAAAAACTCCTCATGGCCCCAAACTTTAAAACGCGCCGCGTATGTTAAAACACCATCGAAACCGATAAGTCTGTCAATTGTATGATTCCATAGCCAGGGCCACAATAATATAAAGATGACAATTCCAAGAATTGGATAGAAAAATAAACTTAAAAGAATGCTGATTCTTTCCTTATAGTAGTAGGTTAGCACTTTAAAAGTTTTATTTCCGAAAATCAAAACAAACCAGAGGACTAAAACGAGTAATCCTATAAAACCCGAAACTCTAACGGAGCCAGCTAGACCAAAAAATATTGACGAAAGAAGAATTAGTAGGGCTCTCTCATATTTAATGCCAAAGTAAAACAATGTTATATATGCACAAATAAAGAAAGTTACTGGAAGATCGAGGCTTACATACCTAGACATGCCATAATAAAATGGCGTTGAAATAAGAAGTATCATGGAAAATAAGCCAACAATTTTTCCAAAAAAATTCCTGGAAAACATGTACACTATAGCGGCAGTTAAAGCTGACATTAAAGTTGTCGCTATCCTTGCCCCATAATATGGGTTTCCTAATATTGGTGAAAGCAATAGGGAGAAGAAACCATAAATATACTTCGCTAGCGGCGGATGCTCATGGTTCCATTGCCAAACATCCCCGAAAAAATTTCTCTCAGCTAAAGCGATAACGTAAGCTCGACCAGCAAAAACGTATACAGGCTCATCCCAGCCTATATCATGCGTCGTAAAACCTGGTAAAATAATAATAAACGCCACCGTAAAAGCCGCAAGAAATTCTACCAATATATTTAACCTAACGTGCATATGAGGGTGTTTTGCTTCATATAACGATCTCCAGAAGGATAATGGATACTCTTCGTATCGCTTTATCAAATGTCCCTTAATATTATAAGAATGCATGCCCCTCGGCAGGTCGGTAATCCTCAACTTTGAAACCCTATTAGATAATAAAAAATCCTTAGAGGACCACGTAGCTCCGCATAACTTGCATTGGACATGCCCCTTTATTACACTTATAACATTATATCCTAATTTAGAGCCGCAAAAAGGGCATTCTGGAAGCGCGTCTCTCATCATGCTTGCAATTTGTTCTCTTGATGACATAAAGGGCCTAAAAACGTATTTTTCGTCACTCATATTTAAGTATATCTTAAATTTGAGTCTCGAAAATATGGCTTTTTAACATCTCGTAAACTTTATTTTTCACTTTTCGGGAAAAGCCTTTTTCTCAGCAATACTGAGGATTATAGTTAAACGTGTTTTGTTCGACGTCTCATTCTGAGCACTAAAACTGCTATAACAACTATGACGGCTATAGCCGACCCAGCAATAATATAATTCGTATAATCAGCCCCTTTACTTAACAAGTTTTCTGGAACTTCAAATGTTACATCTAAGTCTAGAGGCTCAATCAAATAGCTACCCCATCCAGTCCAACCATTACCCGCGGCAAGAACCTCAATTATTATGTGTTTGTCTGCTTTGATTGAGTGTGCTCCGCTCTCCAGAAGCCTAAACTCATCCCTCTCCATCCTTATCGGCGCCCCACCATCAATACTGACAGTTAGATCCTCAGGAGCAAAGATAACAGCGGCGGTAGGAGCATAAAACCTAACCTCCTGATCAGGCCTAGCACCCATAAATGTAATATCATCTCCAAGAGAGTTAATGTCAACAGCCCCATCGGTTTTGCCGACCATAAAACAGATGCTGCCTGTACTTTCAACTATAAAGTCAAATCTCCCTTCGCCAAGAGTGTGGAACCAGTAGTTTCTGTTAGCAACGTCGCTTGCAGTGAAGCTGTGTTTTGCTATTACATTAAGCCCTCCATCATATACTGTCACATCACACTCCTCTAAAGGTATAATTACGAATGCTACCGTTCGTCCCTCACCTCCAAAAGTTAATGCTGCTGAAGCATAGAAAACTTTACCTACATATCCTCCGGTAACTGCTGGCACAGCCATAAAATCATCAAGCCCGCCACAGCTTGAAACCATAACATCACCAGTTGTTGTTAAATAAAATACTGTATCGTATCCACCACCACCATGGGTTTCAGCATAAACACGGTAGAAGGTTCTGGATTGAAGAATCATCTGCCTAGTTCCACGCTGAGATAAATGTCCACTTTGAGACCACTTTTGAACTGAATCTGAAAGGGCCCAGTCTGCCTCCTCGAGAGCAAAGAGGTAAAAATTATATCCAATTCTATCCTTCGAGTATGCCATAGGGTGAGTCGCTGGGGCGGCTACAAATATGAATTCTCTACCTCTAAAGCCGCCAGAAAGCGATGGATAAAAAGTACTTGTTCCTCCCGGCGGCTCCTCACGTCCATCTGGTTCATAAATGTTTGCTCCACCACTTAGAAATACGCCTACTCTTTTTGAAGCTATAACCTTGAAGAAGGTTCCAAACGGAATGAAGAAATGTTTCTTTTCAAACCTATTAATGGTGTCTGATGCTATTTTCCAGTTTGCGTAAATATCTACTATTTCGATCACTGTTCCATCCTCGTATCCTACAATATCAAGGATTGCTGAGCCTGAAGGCACATAATAGTTGATTGATTGTCCATCCTTCATTTCCTCTACCCTACGGGCTTCATCAGGTTGCCCCTCAGGTGCATTTGGATTATTAACGTCCATTGATGGTGGCACGTAACCATAATAAATATGTTCAGTTTGGGTTTCCTGAGCATCAATTAACATATTAGCAGGAGCCAATATGACCAGTAGCATAACTAACACCGTAACTAAAATCTTCTTTCCGCTATACATGCTTTCTCTCACCTCTGGGAAAAATATTATTTTGCAACTTAAAAACTTAACTAAAAAGTAAGATGCATATAATTGACACTTCTACAAGCATTAATTTCCAACTCCCTTTCTTTCAGTATACTCTAACGTTAAACGGCGAATAAAAGAGGCCGTTTGCCATGCACTGGTTTTTCTACCCATAGTCGTCCATGGTAAGAGGCTTTTAGATGTAAGCCTTAATGTATAGAAGTTTGACGTCGAATCTCTATAGGAGGATAATTCATTTTCAGTAATTATTTTATTGACAGCATACTTATATATGAAATACAAACGGATGATCCATGGTCTCTCTCTATTCTTATATCGTCGATTCTCTCCTCAGATCTCACAGGGTCCATGTAGACTTTCATCCTCTCAACCATAAAATTGAAGAATGCCTCTATCTCCTCCCTCTTAATTTTCAATGGTATATCTATTATCCATGTTCCCCGAGCATCTCCTCTGGAGGATACTATAAACCTTCTTAGTAGAGATGGGGTTGCGAGTATGGAAGCCTTTAACGCTGGAATTAAAGAACCAGTAACCGAAGCTACTATAGAGAGGGAAAGAGCTAGTATTCCCCAAAAAGCTTCAGCCTTATACTTAGCTGCTGGCATCGCTGGAAAGAGACTAAAGAAGAAATAGCTCGTTAACCCGGAGAGGTAACCTATGCTCCCGGCAATAAAAGCTATTATTAAAGATTCGCAAATAAAAACTGCTGATATTTGTGAGGGGTTAAAGCCAATGGTAGATAACGTTATTATTTCACGTCTTCTCTCATAGAGAGAGTTAAGCATTATCGCCCCAACATTCAAAGAAGATAAAACCAGTAGCAATGTACTCTCTGCAAAACCATACCCGAATCCTCGGTAGCCAACAAATAAATGTTTAATTTCGCCATCCATCGAAACGAATGCTTCAGTCCTCGGAAATAGAAGCACTAGAATTCGCGCAAGAGAAAGATGATCCCCACCATCTAAAATTCTAATATTAACTCTTGAAATCACCATATTTAATGGTAAATGAGAAGTTTTCTCCCCAAGAATAATCACTACACTTTCAGGTGAGACATATTCCGGAAGATAAACGTTTCCGCCCTGAGTTTGTAGAAGGCGGATTTTTTGCGGAAGAATTGGTTCGCCATTTAGATCTTTTACTTCACCTAATATTCGACTCTCAAAGACCCCGACGACCGTAAAGTTTCTTCCGCAAAATGTTACTATTTCATTTATATTTGCTTGCAAAGTTTCCTTAGCTTCTCGGCTAATAAGTATCCCATCTATATCAGTTTCATTAAGAAATTCCCCCTCAATAATAATCCTATTTAAACCTGTCATGTTAGCCTCTAAACTAGGTTCTAAACCCAGAACGCCGAAAATCTCGAATCTTAAGCCTGTTAACGGATTCTCTAAATAGCCCAAATGCGGGGGTGGAGTGCCTATTTGAGGTACATTCTTTAGGAGGGGGACGATTAAAAGATTTTCCCATCGATCTCTTAACCATCGAATGATTTCTGGATCAAGTGGTCCAAATGGATAAATATTTCTCTCTGTTGATTGCTGGAATACGAATATGCCTGATGAAGGAGTTGTCTTTCGCAAAGTTTCGATTATTAATCCCCCCTCATAAGAGTATGAGGTTAAAGCCATGAAAGCTGAAACTGAAACTATTATCACGCTCATGACCAAAATGGTTCTAGCCTTCCTTCTCTTCAAGTTTTCTGCTGCTAGAGAAAAGGATGCTGCTATCGCGCTCCTCAACGATATGTTTCTTCTATCAGTTCTTTCACCATAAGTGTATGGTGCATTAATTAAAGCCAATCCTATGATAAATGAGCTTGAGAGGAGTAAAGGAACAATAAGTTGCTTAAAGGGGGTTTCAGCCATAGGATTATACTCTGGTTCATATACAATTTTATAGCCTGGATAAACAAAATAAAGGATCACTATCAAAAGAGCATAGATTAGAATGCTTGTAAGGATCCTTCGGCTTACACCCTTAAACAGTAAGGCTCCTAAGGCTGAGGATGTTACGCCTATAAAGGGCGTAATAAAATAGACAGAAATAACGGAGTTTCGAAATATATTTGAGAGCGAATCCTCAACATCTTTTAGTGTAAGATAAGACTCGTAGAGATCAGCATACGCATTAATATAATTTTCTTGAGATAAATACGTCCATGCTCTCCTAAGTAACTCCTCACCAACTTGTATTCTAGTCTTTTCATATAATGATAGTATACCAATTTTTTCCGCCGATGATTTAACTCCGTCTAAAAGATTGGGGATTTTTTCATAAGCTTCTACATTCAATCTACAAATCTTTAGATTTATCGTTATACATTCCCCTTGCTTGAGGCAAAAACCACTATCACTTAGTGGAATTGTAAAATTGGACGCTATTCTAAATCTCCACCTTTGAAAACCCCCGGGAAACCCCCTCCCAACACTTTCATATACATTAACCTCAATCTTGATATTAGAGTTTGCGGGAATAGGTATAATTCTGTACTTGTTTCCAGTAGATCTCCACTCTAAAGATTGGCTCACTGAACTAGAACGTTGTAGAATGCCATTTTCATCTTTAACCTCGTAAGAAAACGCTATCTCATCGTGCAAAAAGAATGGATCCTCTGTAGCATTAATCGACGCTCCAGGTAGAAGTGAGAGTAAAAGATATTGTGGGCTCTCTCCCACAACTACTTCCCTATACGCTGGAACGTAATCGATGCCGGGTGTGGAGGGGTTATCGTAGTAGGCGAAGAACAGGTAATCTTTAAATGCCTCTACATACCCCTCAAAGAACCCTGAAGCATTCGTTTCCGCTATATATATCTGCTGTCCGATTTGCTGACCTAAAACTCGTTCAGCTACCGTGATTTTGGCACCACATAAGGGGGTATTAGAGTAATAATCGAAGACTAGACCATAGACTTTTACCTTATTATTGCCATTTTCAGCATAAGCTACTTTGGTTAAATATGCAGAAAGATTTATGTAAAGTAATATCAAAATCATCAGAAACATTAATGCTTTTAAGATGCTTTTGATCCTCAATCTTCACCGCCATATATCAATGTTGATACACAAAGTTTTTAGGGAAAAGTAGGATATATAAATCTTTCATTTTCATCATCTCAGAAAAGACAATCTCCAACTCCACACTATAATCGGTCTCGAAAAACTTAAATATCTTAATCTCTTCGCTCTAATATTGAGGGGAATTCGTAGTGTCAGTGGTCTGGTTAAAAAGAGATTTTCATGAATCTAGTGTGATAATAATCATTTTACTGTTGCTAGTTGCGGCATCTCCTATATTAATTGGTAGGGTGAGCGCGGCAGAGTTAGTTGTCTCTCAAGGTGCTGGAGTTCCAACTACGCCGCGAGGCTTTAACATAGTCATAAATGACATTAACATGACAAATATAATGGAGCATGTAAAATTCCTCTCAAGTAGATCAAGATTTACTGGTTATCCGGGGTTCTTTGAAGCTGCCCGGTATATAGAGTCTAAGTTTAAGGAATATGGGCTCCAGCCATATGGCGAAAATGGAACATACTTTGAGCATTTTAATGTCACTGTCCCAATAGATCATGGTTCCTCAATATCTTTGGAAAATGGTAGAGTAATAAAAGCCTATATGCTATATCCTAATCATGTCAACCCCTGCCCCTACACAAGTCCGGAAGAAGGTGACACATTAGTATACTTGGGAAAAGGTGAATATGAGGATTTTGAGGGCCTAGATATTAGGGGTAAGTTCGTACTTATGGATTTCTCCTCAAGATGGAATTTTTATCAAGCAATAATTGGTGGCGCTAAGGGAGTAATTTTTGTACCCGAAAACCCTGAATTAATAATTCGAACTGAAGCCGAACAAAAGGAAGTTTTAATTCCCATATTATTTCCAAGACTTTATGTAAGATTGGAGGATGGCGGCGAGGAGCTAATTAAATTAGCAAAAGAAAGAGGCCCCGAAGGAGTTAAAGTCTATATAAATGCAAACATGAGCTGGGAAAGTATAAAAGTTCCTAATATAGTTGGCTACATTAAGGGCAAAGATGACGTTTTATCTAAACAGATAATTGTTATTTCAGCATATTATGACTCATGGTCCATAGTTCCAGCGCTATCTTATGGTGCAACAGACTCTTTAGGCATAGCCGATCTCCTAGAAATAGCCAGATTCTTATCTGTGCATACCCCCAAGAGATCCGTCCTTATAGTTGCCCTTGCAGGCCATTATCAAGGTTTATGGGGCGCTAGAGAGTTTGTTGAAAAACATTACAGACAGATAGAGAGTGAGATTATCGCGTTCGCTGGCATGGACTTATCGAGTGGTTCAACCCAGATCGGCGTCTATGCTACTGGCTCAGCCTATCCATACCAGCGACCAGATATACTCTACAACACTAGATATAGCTGGCTTGTAAATCAATTCTTCCAGCAGTATCTTATGGAGATGAGAATGATCTTAGGACCAAGTTATGGTGAAAATTTTGTTGATGGAATATTAGGTAGCCATCCACCCTACATAGGTACAGTTAGACCATATGAGCCTAGAGTTTACGGTTACTTTGGCCAGGTTGGAGCCACAAGCTACTCATACTATTATTCATTCACATATCTTTTTGATTCTGACCCATTTGTTTTAGCTTCTTACGGCAGTGGCTTTACATATCACACTTCAGATGATGTCAGGTTATATCAGAGAACTCCGGCGGATACATGGGAAAAAATAAACTTTAAAAATTTGCATCATCAGATTATATTCATTCATTGTACATTATGGGGTCTCCTAAATGAGGACAACTTAAAGCCGCTTACTCCAATGAAGAAATCACGATTCAACGATGATTGGGGTTATGTTACTCTTACAGTCAAAGTTTCCGAATATAACTTGCTCACAAGCTGGTATGATCCATTTAACTCAACTAGGCATCCTGAAAGCTGGAATGATGTCATAGTGGTTTATTACACAGGTGGGGGAACTGGTGCCTCAGGAATAAATATCGTAACTAAAATAAATGAGAATGGTGAGGTAATTATTCACGGCTTAAAGCCGTACCAGACGGGATTTGTCGATGCATTTGTTGTTGATAGGAAGACAGGTAAGATAACATGGGCTACTGACCTTGGAGTTTGGCAAGCTCCGGGAGGAAAAGCTGTTCCCCTCACTTCGCATCCACATGAGAAAATAATATCGATTTTTCCATGCGCGAGTATATCGATAATTTACGCATTTAACCCATTAGACTTTAGATTTATTCGGGGTGTCATAGTTAATCATGCTACTGCGCACGGTCTAATGATAAGACAGAATGTTATTGCCTCAGATATGTTCTATATGGCCTTTGTTATGCCAGATACCCCAACAGAAATAATCCTCACAATGGGAGAAAGATTACCAGTAGCCGTTCTAAACGATGCTGACCCATCAAATCCAAATGGAAAAGGCTACATTCTTAAGCAGGGAGATATGTTAGTTCTTGGACCCTATGAGATTATTAAAAACATGAGAACAATTGTGCTAGACAGATACAATAAACTTTATAGCTACTATACTTATACGCCCACTACACAACTATTCTATAGCTTTGTTTCAAAATATCTAAGTCTCTGGGATTCATCTTATGAGAAAAACGAAGTTAATAAATTGTTTGGCTACAGCTATTTTACATGGTCCTTCCTTCTGGGTCTCTATGGGTCAGTTATGGATTTAACATGGCAGGTTATATTATCGCTCTCAGTCATCTTCATAATTACGATTCCGTTCGCTTTAATTGCTGAGAGATTAATTTTCGGTTTCCAAGGCAGAAAAAGATTTCTTGCCATACTGATTCTGGCCTTCTTATCTAATCTTATCTTTTCCCTCTTCCATCCAGGCTTTATAATAGCGAATAGTTCTCCCTTAGTTTTAGTGTCTAGCTGCTTGCTGATTATTCTGGCTCCGCTCATTCTATTAATCATCAATGAGGCACAATCAAGTATTAAAGGCCTAAGGGGAAAGGTAAGAGGTGGTGCACACTTCACCGAAATAAGTCGATCTGGTCTCTTTGCGTCATCTATGAGTATGGGTGTAGAAAATATGAAAAAACGGAAGTTCAGGACTCTTCTAACTCTTCTATCGCTGGTATTATTGGTGTTTGGTATGGTTTCATTATCATCGGTTACGATAACTCCCCAATTAATAAGCGGCGTTCAAAGTACAGCTATGCCATCAAGCTTCTCCGGCATAATAATTAGGGCAACACCTTGGTCTCCTCTAAATGAGGGAACATATTTTATGTTAAAGTCCAGTTATAGTGACATAGCCAAGGTTGTTCCGAGGAGCTTCTTCTATCCTCCACCCCAGCCACCGCGCGTAACTGTTGGGGCTGCACTACCATATATTGTATTCTCTCCAAAGATGGAAACCCAAATATATGGTATGTTAGTTCTATCTTATGAAGAACCCGAGGTCTCAAATATTGACGAGCTTCTTATACCGACAAATCCACCTGGCCGCTGGTTCCTTAAAGATGACATTTTCGCCATAATACTGCCAGATAAAGTAGCTCAAAGTCTATCCAAAGAGTTAGGCAGAGATATAGTGCCAGGTTCGAAGCTAAGCTTGTGGGGTTTAACTTTAACGGTTGTAGGAATAGTTGACTCTGAAAGACTTGATGCCTTCTATAATCCTGATGGAGAAAAAATAACCCCCATAGATCCGTCTTCACCAACGACTGCTGTGACACCTAATCACTTTTATTCAACTAACATAGTCATTATTCCCTTCTCTCTATTCTCAAGATTAATTTATCCAACACCATTATCAATGATAGTTATTAAACCTGCCAATAAGACCGTAGAAAATCTTCTACTTAAGGAGCTTCCGTTTCAAACATCCTATCGAATTTACATAGCCGAAAGGGGCGAAGTAGGCTATTATTTGCTGCAGAGACAATGGCTAGGGATGCTTGGATATCAATACCTGTTAATTCCAATGGCAATAGTTGCATTCACAATATTAAACTTGATGTTAGGTTCGGTCTACGAAAGAACAAAGGAGATCGCCATTTATAATGCTATAGGCATGTCACCACTTCATATATCGTTAAGTTTTATCGTTGAAGCTATTTCATATGCGTTACCAGCCATATTTGTAGGCTACCTCGCGGGGATAATTGTAACTGCAATATTAATAGTCCTAGGAGTATATCCGCAAGATTTATATCCCAACTTCTCATCGTACACTGCTCTAATAGCTCTTTTAATAGGCTTTGCTGTCACATCTCTTTCAGCAATTTATCCATCATTATTGGCAGCTAAGCTCGCAGTTCCATCCCGTGTACGTAGATGGCAGAAATTGGTAGCCAAACCTAAAGGGGACACATGGGAGTTAACAATACCAATAGTGATTAATACAAGGGAGGAAGTTCTCGGTATCTTTCAATTCATAAAAGAGTACCTTAGCTTCTTAATGGAGAGAGAAAGTCTCTTTGCAGCTGAAAAAATAAGTATTGAAGAGATCGAGAAAGATGGGGGTGCATTAGAATTAAGACTTATCGCCGACTGCAGAATGGCCCCTTATGACTTGGGTATAAAGAGCGACATTATTATAGACGCTGAAAGACTTAACAAGGATTCACCGTTTCTATTTAAATTGATTATCCGAAGAACAGCCGGCTATGCCACGACATGGAGGGCCTCATGCCCCTATGTTGCAGATGAAATTAGAAAGCAAATCTTAATATGGAGAACAATATCTTCGGAAGAGAGAAGGAGGTACATTGAGCTTGCAAGAAAAATGGATCTCTCAAAATAAAGGAGAGTCTGAGCTTAAGAATAATAATCAAGAGAAAGAAACATTTAGGCCCGCTCAAAAAGCCCTAACGTGGAGAGTATATTTAGCCTTTCTTTTTGCCACCCTTCTAATCCAGCCAGCCTTCATATACTATAACTTAATTACTAACCAAACACTCCCCCTAGCTACATGGATTCCAATATTATTATGGACGGAACTAGCAAACCTCCTTAGATCAAGACTATATAAACAGGAGATTTTCCTGCTAGTTGCCTTTCAGCCAATCTCGCTTGCATATGCTCTTTTCGCCATAAATCTGATTAAAAACGTCTATTATTCTTATAGTGAACCAGCAGTATACTTTGGCATAGCTGAGTATATTCCAAGATGGTTCGTTCCGAAAGGACAAGATTTAAGGGAAATTTTAAGTAGCTCCTTCTTCTTTCTTCATACATCTTGGCTCATCCCAATAGGTTTACAGATATCAGTTCTTCTATTAGGCTTAGTAACAGAACTTGTGATCGGCTACCTAAGCTATCAAATATTTGTCGTAACTGAGAAACTTGAGTTCCCAGCGGCTAGGGCGCAAGTCGCAACTGTGGAAACATTAGTTGAGAGAAGCCCTAGCCTAATAAGACCCCTTTTCCTTTCAGCGCTCGCCGGAATGATTGTTCATTTAATCGGAAAATTTTTACCTTTCATGATTGGACCGTTTGCGGTCGGCGGACTGACAATATACACTTACACAATGCCATACTTTGACATAACACCATACTTAGACAATATATTCCCTGGAGCCGCTTTCATTATACCACTTGACCCAGTTTTTTATGTTCCGGGATTTCTTCTCCCAATTAAAACAGCTTTAATACAATTTATTGGCGCCTTTGCACTATATTTTGTCGGCGGACGCATAGTCACAATGCTTAACTTATGGCCTCCTGAAAGTCGGTGGACTACCGGATGGGGCTATTGGACACTGCAATATAGGTCGCTCCTATACTTCTTTGTCAGCTTTATAATAGGTTTAAGCTTCGCAGCCATGATAGTGCCCCTAACATTAAATCCCAAACCGCTAATCCGAGGCATTCAAGCTCTTAGAAAATCTATGGGAGCTAGAAAGGGCCTATTTTCACCTAAAATGTTATTGACCGCCTATATTGGTACATCGCTAGGTCTAGTCATAGTAATTTGGGCATTAACCGACTTTGAGTTTCCACTCTGGATACTCCTATTATTTATTGTCGGAGGAACATTCTTCGCGAATTATATTGCAACAGCTTCGGCTGGTGTAACGTTTCTTGGAATGAACATACCCTATTTAAGAGAGTTCACCATATATTACAGTGGGTACACTAAGAGAGACATATGGTTTGCGCCTTTACCTCTTTCAATATCCGGATCAATAGGATATATAGGTCCGGCCTCAACGATAATGGGAGTCCCAATAGGCGGCTCAACATTTGCTCAAGGCTTGCTCCAAGCTGATTTACTTGAGGTTAGACATAGTGAATATATTAAAGCGTTCCTTATCCTGCTAGCCTTAACGATATTTAGCAGCTTCTTTTATACCATAATATTTTGGTTTGTTGCCCGTATACCATCAAGCGCCTACCCAGCAACGGTAGTCGGATGGCCAGTTGACGCTCTTAATTGGGCTAGAATGCAAGTCTGGGTTTGGTCAGGTTACCTTTTCAATTCAACATGGATTATACTTGGCTTAGGTATAGGTTCGGCAGTGGCCACTGTTAGCAGTTTTCTTAAGATTCAATACTTTCTGCCAATAATGATTTCTGGCGCCCTTTGGGGAATACCATTTGTTTTTGCTCAACTAATTGCATCAATAATAGGTGAGAAGTTTATTGGCCCCTCATTTGGTTTCACAAACTGGATGCGCTATAGGTCACTAATAGTTATGGGATATACTATAGGTGACGGATTAATGGAAACAATTAGAGCCATAGCTATCTTAGCAACAAAATCTGGATGGCTTCTTCCATTCTAAAAAATATTTTATGTTTATTGAGCCTGCTTGCATATGTTTTTCGCCCGCTCCAGAGAGGGATATGTTGCTATGAAACCCAATAAGATGCTCTAATGGAAAGGCCATATCCCTTACATTCACCAAAGCTGCGTTAAATAGTAAGACTTCTCGCAACATTTGATGGCGCATCAAAATGCTAAAATAAACCATAAACCTTATATTTTTAGAATGAAAAATATTTTTTTGGTGGTCATGCTTGGGGGGAGAATCTACTGGTGAAGTTATAGCTCCGCGCATATCCACAAAAACATGGATATATGTTATAATTTACATGGCTATACTAATAGCTGTGATAACGCTTGAGACCCACTTTCTCCCGGCAGCGTGGGGCACTGGTGGAATAAACATCGGCCCATCCGGGCTTTTGCTTGCAGCAATTGGTTTGCCTTACGTTTTTTCCTTCATAATGCTTTTACTAATACAGTCTATGGGTATAAGAGTCGAAAAATCCACATTTGCATTGTTTTATATAGCGACCGGTGTTGCTACCTGGTTCTCTGTCTTTAAGGGCTTCTACACAACTCCAGGCTCCCTATTTAATATAAGGGTTGCGACGGCAGAGGTTCACGGATATGCACTACCA
>JAWAXL010000040.1:0-13568 GCA_038820405.1 Bathyarchaeia archaeon | reverse complement strand
ATTAAGAGAATTGAAAGAAAAATTTGGTTCTTCTTAATTTTTAAAAATTGTGGTTTAGGCTGGGATTGGAGTGGGTGTTGTTGAAGGGTTCTGGGAAATGGTTTATATCGTGTTCTCTTTTATTCCATGGATCCTCTATTGGGTTTTATCTGGCTTTGGATTCAGCTTCGGTGTACTCCTCTCGCTCATAGCGCCCATAATCATCTTAGTTCCCCAGATTATAAGGAGAGAGTACTACTTCATGGATATCTTCAGCATCATCTATTTCGGCATAGCTTCCACATGCACTCTTATTTTCAGCATGAATATTTTTGTAGAGTATAGCGGGTTTATAGGCCACTTGGTATTATCCTTGATGGCAGCATCCTCAATAGCCGTGAGAGCTCCATTCACGCTTAAGGTCTCCAAGAGGAATTGGCCTGAAGCCTATATATATTATACTATTTATACATGAATTAAAAATCGCTGTAGAATTTGATATCGCTCTTAACTAAGAATTTTAAGCACCTAAGAGGAAGGAAAAAGAATAAACAAGCGGCAGCGGCTTTCCTAAGTCGAAGAGAGCTAGAGACCTGGCTCAAATCCCGTGAGGTACCAATCTATTAATGAAAATCGCATCCTGACACTTCTTTATTATTAATATGCCGCGTGTTGGTAGGGGCGGCTGAATAATCGGACTGTAAACTGAAACAGTCAGTTATATTATAGGACAGGAACATATTTTGATTGGCGGGATTTATTAAGAGACTTTAAGGTACTTTCTAGAATCAAAGTTAAAATCCTAGTGGGGAGCACTAGCTTTAAGCTCAATTTTTCTTTCCATATACCGAAGACTCCCTTAATAAATTAGAAGACTTTCATTCCACATCCTTATCAATTTCTCACATCCCTTCCTGATATTCTCATCCTGGCTTATTTCCATCAGTTTCTTTAGGAATTCTATGCGCTTCTCAAACGCTCTGAATTCTATTATACTCTCACTGGTTTCTTCGCCTTCGATTTGCATCATCATGTAGTATGCCTCCTGGATGAGCCTTCCAGCAGCGTCTACTGGGTCATCTATGGCGTATTTGTTCGCCCATATTGTTGCCTCTGAGACTCTAAGTTGGGTGAAGCCTTCAATCTCCTTTATGCAGCAAATATAAGTTTTGAAGAAGTCATAGTATCCAGCAATCTTGATGAGCTCTAAGGCTCGCTGAACCTTCTCTCTAAATTCCCCGCTCCCCTCAACCCTTAACTCTCTAGGGCCCTCTGGCGGGCTCAAGCACAATAATACTCCCCTCCCAATGCTTAATTTAAATAACCCGTATCTCTATACTTGCAAGTACTTATAAACTATTAAATTAGGAGGTTAACAATTACAAATAAATGCTAATCCAAACATATTCAAGATGGCGTTATAGTTTGGGCGCTAAAACTAGTTTGCTGGATTATTAAAGTTTCTTCTCAATTTATAAAGAATTACATTTAATATATTATAAAAAGCAGATAAAATTTATCTAAAGATTATTTACTTTGAACAAAAATGCTTTAATCCGCGGCATTTTCCTGATTCCTCGCGTAATTATTAGCCTTCCTCAAGAATCTTCTCAATTATTGCGTTTCCCATATCCTCTGTAGTTGCATCTCCGCCCAAATCATGTGTCTTAACCTTCCCCTCACCTAAAACCTTTTCAATAGCTCTCTCTATACGCTTGGCAGCTTCATACTCCCCGAACCATTCAAGCATCATTTTAGATGCCAATATTGTCGCTATAGGGTTAGCCCTATTCTTGCCAGCATACTTTGGAGCTGAGCCATGAACAGGCTCAAACATGCCATAGTTATCGCCTATATTAGCCCCTGGGGCAAGTCCTATGCCACCAGCTACTTGTGCTGCCTCATCAGAGAGTATATCGCCATACAGATTTGTCGTTACTATAACATCAAAGCGTTCAGGCTCTTTAACTAATCTCATCGCCATAGCATCTATGTGATCCTCATCAACATATACTAAGGGAAACTCCTTAGCGACAGTGAAGACGGCATCCCTAAAAATTCCATCAGTTATACGCAGAATATTCCTCTTATGTACGCAGGTTACATAGCGCCTCCGTCTCTCAGCGAGCTTAAATGCCATTCTAGCAATCCTTTCAGAGGCCTCTCTGGTTATAACTCTAAGGGCCACACCTTTACCTGTCGATATTTCATATTCCCTACCAAAATATAGACACTCAGTATTCTCCCTAACTATGACCAAATCTATGTTCGGCTTAAGCGAATAAATGCCTGGCAATGATTTGCATGGCCTTATATTAGCATATAGATTAAACATTTTCCTAATCGTCACAGCTACGCTTGGGGGGGCGCCCGGCTCTTCAGGAGTAGTCATAGGTCCCTTAAGGCATGCGTTAGTTTTCTTAAGAACCTCTATTGTCTTCTGTGGGAGATTAGTTCCATATTTTTCTATGCAGTTATACCCGGATTCGCCATAAATAAACTCTAAATTCAGGCCACTCATGGTTTTCTGAAGAGCCTTCAAGACCTCAACAGCAACATTTATAACCTCTGGACCTATTCCATCTCCGGGAAGAACTGCAATTCGATAAGTCCTCTGCATCCATTACCCCCGTTATATAGAGTTTACTCAGACATTAAAAATAAAAAAATTTATAAATAATTCTTTTGCTGAGCAAAATATGACTGAATATTCGAGTTGCCACAAATCTATCAATCCATCGTGTCTGGAGGTTAGTGATTGGATCTTGAGGAGCGAATAAACCTAATAACTCGAAATACTGAGGAAGTAGTTACCATTGAAGAGTTACGCAGCCTCTTGGAGACTGAGTCTAGGCCTAAGGCCTATTGGGGCTTTGAGTGCTCTGGCCTAATGCATATCGGCATGGGGCTCGTCTGCGGATCTAAAATTAAGGATATTGTTAGGGCAGGCTTTGACTTTATAATATTCCTTGCGGATTGGCATAGCTGGATAAACAATAAGCTTGGTGGTGTAATGGAGAATATTCGCTTATGCGGTGAATATTTTAAGCAATGTTTCGAGGCCCTAGGCATAACATCGGCTGGTAACGTAAGCTTTGTTTGGGCATCAGAAATAGCCCAGAATATAGAGTATTGGGAAAAGGTTATAAGATTAGCAAAAAATGCCTCGTTTCTAAGAGTTAGAAGAGCCCTCACTATAATGGGCCGTGAGCTGAATGCTATGGATATCGAGACAGCATGGATATTCTATCCATGTATGCAGGCTGCGGATATATTCTACCTAGATTTAGATATAGCTTGTGGGGGTATAGACCAAAGGAAGGCTCATATGCTCGCTAGGGATGTGGCTGTGAAGATAGGTTGGAGAAAGCCCATATGTCTCCACACACCATTATTATCTGGTCTTAAGCCACCAGCCCTAGCTGAGGGGGAAGAGAAGAGGTTTGATGAGGACGCTAAAATCAGTCGTAAAATAGGCATAAAAATGTCAAAGAGTAGACCGGAGAGCTGTATTTTCATCCACGATTCTCCTGAGGATATTAGAATGAAAATTAGGGCAGCATACTGTCCACCTAGACAGGAGGATGATAATCCGATACTTGAGCATGCAAAATATGTAGTTTTTCCTGAGATAGGCTACATAGAGATCCCTAGACCCACAAAATATGGTGGTCCAGTATTATTTGAAAGATATGAAGATCTCAGAGATGCATATGTGCGCGGAAAGATACACCCATTAGACTTGAAAAATGGTGTTGCAGAGGCGCTTGTAAAAATACTTGAACCAGTAAGAGAATACTTTAGGCAGAAACCAAAGCTACTTGAGGAAATGCTTAAATTGGAGGCTAGCTTGAGCGGCAAATAACTTTTGAGTATAAATTTAATTCATATTCTAGAGTTCTTCCTGATACTCTCCTAGCCCGAGCTAGGTAACAAAACGCAGACGCATGTTATCCTACTCTCCGTAAAATCCAGGCTCTCCCTTTTTTCAGAGCAAGGGCAGCTTTCTTTGTAATGGACTAATTGAGCGTGCTACTTGGCGGTGAATTTATTCCTCCCGGAGGAAATAATTCAAACAGAGATTATATCCAGCATTAATGCCTTCTCTAGGGAGAATGCTTCATAAGATTTTTCGGGGTAGGAAACTGCTAATTATATTAGGAGATGAAACATATAATATCTTGTGGGGATATTTTGATCTCTCAAAAGGATATGTTTGTAAAAAACTTTATTTCAGAGTGTATCATTGTTGAGCCTCCCACACCAGTTTCTAGAGTTATCGGATTAATGAGGAAAGAGGACGTCTATCAAATTTTTCCTTAGTTGATAACAAAGTTGGAACAATTACTATAAGAGATATGCTTATGCTGAAGGCCAGAAACCTAACAAGCATGAAAATTGAAAATCTGCTTAGCTTTGTTCCTAAGATCTTACCGAATACAAGACTCTTCGAGGTCGCCCGCATAATGGCGGACTATAGATTAAGGGCGCTCCAAGTAGTTCAAAATAACACCATAATTGGCAAAATTGATGTTAAGGCTTTAGTCAATAAAATTAAGAATAGCGTTCTAGGGAATGTAAAGGTCTCGAAAATTATGATACCACAGCCGATAACGGTCACTCCAAGTGAAAAGATATCCAAGGCAAGGGAAATAATGCTTAAGAAGAGAATAGATCATTTGCCAGTTGAGAAAAATAGAAAAATCTGCGGCATATTAACTTCAGAGCAAATAGTCTTTAACTTTATAACAGATTATGGTGGTGATAGGTATGTTGCTGGAGTACCTGATACGCTCAAACTACTTAACTATCCAGTAGAAGCTATAATGGAGACGCATCCCTTGGAGTGTGAGCCACAAACGCCAATAAGGAATGTTGCTGATAAGATGCTTGCCGAGAACCGCTCATACACTCCAGTAACTCTTGGAGAGGAGCTGCATGGTATAATAACCTATAGAGACTTTACAAAGCTTATAGTGACTAAGGAGGAAGCCAACGTTTCAGTATACATTGTCGGCCTGCCAGACAATCCATTCGAGACTGAGGCTGCAAAAACAAAATTTATTAGGTTAGTCAATATCTTAAGCAAGTTTCTCCCATCGATACTTGAGACCAGAAGTGTGATCAAGACCTCATATGTAGAGGGGCAGAAGAGACGTTATGAGGTCAATGTTGATATAAGAACCGCTAGGAAGAACTTCAATTATACTACTGGTGGATGGGATCTTCCGACACTATATGATGAGATAACAACCGCAATTAAAAGAATGGCTACTTCAAAAAAGAGGGATGTTAAAAGAGGTAAAGGCCGACTATCTATTGAGGGTGTGTGAGGGCAATCACACCTCTTTATATTTTCCCTTTATATAGGGAACCTCTATAAAATCTCGCTGCTTAACTTTTGATGGACTGCAAATGCTAATGCCATTAAGGCCGATGCTGCTGCTAAATCAGTTGCTATTGTTACCCCAGGACATAGATCCACAACAAGGTTTGCAAAAACGGAATACTCCAAGCGGTATGCCCTCGCTAGAGCCTATAAGAAAATTTGTCCTTTTATTATCAATTACAAGATTAGCAAGTTCCTCTGAGATTAAGTTAAAAGGCTCTCCTTCAGGCTCAAAAACTATTATTGGCTCCCTAACAAGCTCATATAGGTTCTGTACATAAACCTCAGTTTTATGTGGTTTATGGGCGTAGCTATTCACTTGAATATGATATCTCGATTCGATACCCTCAAATACTCCTTTTAGAAAAGCATTTAACTCATCTGCCCTAACAGCCCCTATTGGCGCAATGACGAGTTCGCCAACCTCAAACGTCTGGACTTCCCGACCAATCCTCACACCCATCTCATGGGAAACTTCTAAGCCGTCAAGATAGGGCATCTGAACCACCGAAACTTTCTTAAAATATTTCTAACTTGAAACTTTCCAGATCTAATCTTCTTTAGAAACTCGCTGCCATCAATTATCCCCAAATACGCATGAGGGCCAATAATCTCCACAAATACAATCTTGTCTGGATAATCTAAGTTAACTGGAAGCCCAATGTCACCCTTTATAACGGCATCCACCCTAACGTTAACTTCTATACTTGTGAAGTTATGGCGTCCCCTTCTGACAGTATTTACTGCAAAGGACTTCGCATCAGCTAGATTGTTCGCAATCTTTTTAGCAGCGTCAGCTATAGCATCTATGTCGGCTGACGTATAGCATTTCACTGGCAATGCTCTCTCCACTTCTGGAGTCTTTAACTTAATCTTCCTGGCCAAATCCTCTGTGGGTACATCATCACCAACTAGAATAAGACTTGAAAAATTAAGTGGCTTAGATAGTACTTTGATTTCAGGGAAAGTCTCCTTCAGAATTTGTGCCACTACATCCTCGTAGTTCCTTAATGTTTTAACAATAACCAAAAATTTCTCGAAATCTACTCCGCTCAACTCATCTCACTATAAACTTTTATTCTGACAACAATAGTTATGTAAAATCGCTCATAAAGATCTCTATAGGAGAAGACTTATAAAAATAGATTAATATTTCTTTTTGTTCTCCTTTTGATATTTTTGATGTAAGGGAATAAGAGGAGAGAATCTAAAGATGATGGATAAAGGCAAGAAACTCGAAGCTGGACTTTTATCCGAGGAGGATCTCTTTCTCTTTATGGATTACTATGAGCTGACATCTGGAAAATGCAATTTCGATCACGGCGTGAATAATACCATTACCGAGACATATTTCTTTAGGGAAATCCCAAAACATTTAGGCTCATATATAGTTGCCGCAGGCTTAGAACAGCTTATTGCCTACATTCAGATCCTAAATAGGGGTCTAAGTAAAAAACACCGCGAGTGGCTTGAAAAGGTTGCCGACAAGGATTTAACCAAGGAGTTCCTTGATTACCTTGAGAACTTTAGGTTTAGGGGAGATATTTACGCCGTCCGAGAGGGAACACCAGTTTTTCCAAATGAACCAGTAATAAATGTTACTGGCCCATCCATAGATGTGCAGCTACTTGAGACATACTTGCTTAACGTTATAAACTTTGAGAGTCTTATCGCCACAAAGGCATCTAGAATAGTTTACGCTGCTAAGGGTAAAAACGTGTTTTATTCTCCTAAAATTGTTGTTGACTTCGGCGCTAGGAGGGCTCATGGAAAAGATGCTGCAGTTCTAGCTGCTAGGGCTGCCTATATAGGTGGGTTTGATGGGACATCGTTAGTCATAGCATCTATGAAGTGGAATATACCCTTTGTTGGAACTATGCCCCATAAGTTTATTGAGGAGCGATATAGGGAAGGACTGTCGTTTAAGGAGACTGAGCTGCACGCTTTCATGGAGTATGCTGAAAGCTTTCCACATAACACCGTTCTCCTAGTAGATACGTACGATACTATTGAGGGTATTAAGAACGCCATAAAGATTGGCCTAGAACTCAAGAAGAGGGGCTATAAGCTCGCTGGAATAAGGCTTGACAGTGGAGATCCAATTGAACTGAGCAAGATTGCGCGCAAAATGTTTGATGATGCGGGATTAACTGATGTGAAAATATTTGCAAGTGACCGACTAGATGAGTTCGTTATAGAATATGCTCTTAGCCAAGACGCGCCAATAGATGGATTCGGTGTTGGAACAAAACTCGTTACTGGTGCAAATTACGACTCTCTAACTAAGGAGGGTGGCGTTTCGGCTTTAGATGGAATATTTAAGCTAGCTGAGACCAGTGATGAGAGTGGGAGAATGATTCCAACGACGAAATTTACTAGTAGCTTGGGTAAGGCTACCTTACCTGGTAAAAAACAGGTTTGGAGAAGAAAAGAGAATGGGATGTTCGTAGAGGATATCATAACCCTATGGGATGAGGAGGTTGAGGGCGTAGAACCCCTCTTAGTACCAATAATAATTAAGGGTGAAATAGTCTATGATTTCCCAAGCCTAGAAGAAATAAGGAGATATTGTGCTGAACAGCTGGCTGCTTTGCCAGAGAAGTATAGACGCCTCAGGGATAGCGAGACATATCCTGTGAGGATAAGCAAGAAACTGGAGAAACTGAGAGATGATATGTTTGAGCGTTTTAGGAGCGAATATGGGTCATCCTTTTCTGGAACCAAATATTAGTGGCGGCTCCTTAATATCCCTGCCAATCTTCTTGAGAATGCTAATAGTTTCTGGATACCTTGATAAGTCCGCGTAGGGTAGAAACTGTGAGTTTAGAAATTCTGCCTGAAAATCTGGTTCGGCGGCGAGCTCAACATACTTAACAATCCTATAAATTTCTTCAGCCTTTCCTCTCATTGATTTAGAAACTAGACAAATCCTTGCACCTGTTCCAGCGGCGTTACCTACTGCACGAATCTTACTCAGGGGGATCTCTGGATACATGCCTATGGTTCTAGCGCTCTCAGGATTTATATATGTACCAAATGCCCCAGCTAGAAAGAGCATACCTATATCTGACTCTGTAATACCCATCTTACGCATTAATATTGTACAACCAGCATGTATTGCAGCTTTGGCCAGCTGAATCTCCCTAATATCCTTCTGAGTTACCACAATATCTTTATTGGTGGCAGTCTCATTGGCCCATGCTATGATAAACTCCCACCCCTCCTCAGAGAACCTAATTCTAGGCGACTTAATCTCCCTATTGAATGCTCCGGTAGTGTCGATTATTCCAGCCTTAAGCATTTCTGTAATAACATCAATTATCGCTGAGCCACATATGCCACGGGGCTTAGCACCTTCTATAGTTTTATACTCTACTTCAAGTGTTTTTGGATCTATCTTAACGCTCTCAATTGCCCCCGCCACAGCTCTCATACCATACTTTATATGTGCGCCCTCAAAAGCAGGTCCTGAAGCACATGAAGCAGCCATAATTTTTTCCCTATTCCCAAAAATAATCTCAGTATTAGTCCCTATATCTAAAGCCATACATATCTCGTCTCTTTCATATATTTGTGTTGCGAGTATAACTGAAACTGCATCTGCACCAACAAAACCACCTATAACTGGTAGCACATAAATATTACCATTCTTGTTAATTTCAATTCCGATGTCCCGCGCCTTAACGTTAACGCTGCTCCTTATAACCGGTGGGTAGGGTGCTAAAGCTATATACTTTGGATTTATTCCAAGAAATATGTGATGCATTGCCGTGTTACCAACTATTACCATCTCATACACCTCATTCGGCATCACGTCAGTTTTTCTCATCAGATTTTTTAGAACCTGGTTGATACCATCAACGACCGCTTTCTGAAGAATTTTAAGTTCCAAAATGCCCTTAGAGGCATATGCTACTCTTGATATGACGTCCTCGCCATAATCCACCTGAGGATTCACAAGGGAATCCGCTGCCAAGACGAGACCATTATTCAGGTCAAGTAAGTATCCGGCAATCTTAGTTGTACCTACATCGACCGCGCATCCAAAGAGTCTGTTTGTTGTATCTCTCGGCTCAATACCAATTACATATTTATTATTCCATATAATTACTGTGACCTCCCAGTCAGACTCCCTTAAGATTGAAGGGAGATTTTGAAGGACGAAGGGTTCGATTACTAAGTTTTCTAGACCATAGTTCTCTCTCAAGGAATCTAGCAATCTCTCAGCATCTGATCTAAAATCTGAGAGACTTGGCTTGGGTAATTTAGCAAAGTATTTCTTGACGCATGGTTCAAGCTTAACCGGGCCCTCTATGCCCTCTATCAGTAGTCTTTGTCTACCAGTACGGCTCTCTTCGGCTACCCTAACAGTGACATTTCCTCTTACAAAGACTTGGCATGCAAGTCTATAACCCATAGAGAGCTCTATCTCTGATAGAAGAGTATGTTCGGCTTCTGTTGGCGGATTTAAGTATTCTTTCCCAGCTTCAATTATCACTCGACATTTTCCACATTTACCAAGTCCGCCACAAACTGCCACTATATCTACCCCACCAACCCTCGCAGCATCTAAAATGGTCATTTGAGAGAGACACTTTACATGTTTTCCTTCTGGCTGAAAGACAACCTCAAATTTCACTTCTAACTCCTCTTATTTCATTTTAGATTTAAGTAATCCTTATGGTCTGCTGATTACCTTAAATGAAGAGCGTTAATGCCAATTATAGCTAGGCTTTAAAGAAGAGCCAGCTGTTTTCTTGCTTTTTAAATCTTATTAGACAATATCTGCCCTTAAGTTTTTCACCATATATGTGAACAATTATTTTCTTATCACTCCACTCCTCTATATTAAATGTTCCTTTATCCCATATCTCAACTGTCCCAGCTCCGTACTCCCCCTCAGGGATAGTCCCCTCAAAATTTGCGTAATCTATTGGATGATCCTCTGTTTGAATAGCCAGACGCTTAACCCCTCTGGTCGTGGGCGGCTCCTTTGGTAGAGCCCAGCTCTTTAGAACACCATCTTTCTCAAGTCTGAAATCATAGTGAAGGTGGCTGGCAGCATGCTTCTGAATAATATATATTCTTCTGCCAGAAGAGCCTTCTTCAACCATAACCTTACCAAGGGGCTCAGGGGTCCTACTGAAATTCCTTTTTCTCAGATACTCATCTAGCGACATTTAAACACCATGAGTTCACAATAATGTTTTATTGAGGGAGTATAAATAAATAGTTGATTATTATTTATATTTTTGGGATGATGTGTGGTGACGGCTAGGAGCCTGCTTATTGAATGGGCGATGAAGCCTTAAACTAACCTCCGCTGACCAAAAATCTTCATATAAGCCTTCCTTAAAGGATATATTCCTTCACATCCCTTAGTATAATTTTGGAGGATTTACTTCATGGTGATGGATGACTTTAATCTACTTATTTCCACGTCTAAGGGTAATGAGAATAACGCCTGCTCTGAAATATGGTTCCTTCTAGGCGAGCTAGGCGATAAGGAGGCGCTAGTGGATAAGACTGAGGTTGCCGGTCTAGTTGTAGCCAAGACTAAATTAGATCCGTTTAAGGTCATAGAGGGTTTAAGGAAAATCCTGAAGGAGAGACCATGGGAGTTCCGCTACGTCCTAAAGGTTATACCAATAGAAGTTGTTGTTAGGACTAGAATAGAGGAGATTAAGAGGGCCGCAGCTAGTCTATACTATAAGATATCGGAGAATGAGACGTTCCGTGTAACTGTTGAGAAAAGACACATAGAAATATCAAGTAAGGAGATAATAGAGGCGGCTGTAGAGAATTTAAATCGGAAAGTAGACCTAAATAACCCAGATAAGATAATCCTGATAGAAGTTCTTGGGAGATTGACTGGAATATCAGTTATAAGGCCAACAGATATATTATCCGTAGTAAAGGAAAAGCCACGATGATTCCTCAGTGCTGTGTGACTAATAATGCGGCCCTTTCAATAATGACATTTTTTATGGCATTCTTTAGTGAACCCCTCATTGAAGCCTCTATTTCTAATGGCGAGATCTTGAAGGTGCTTATTATGGACTGGATTTTTTCATCAGTTAATTCGATTACGTTTTGATCCGCCTCCCACCCTAAGGCGTTCGTAATTGAATTCAGCGCCAGCAGGGCTTCATCACGCTTCTCAGCAACTATCACAAGAGCTACATTGCGTGTTCTCTCCTTAACTCCAAGAATTTCTATCGCCTTCTTAATCTGATCTTGAGCTGAAGCGAATAGGAGAATCTCCATTGCCACGCTCTTTGTTATATTATATCCAGAATTAAAGGCTTTAAGCGCGTTTAAAACTGCAAAAAATATATGCTCAAAGCCAGCTATATAATCTGCATCTAGGATTTGTATATGAGAACCGCCGGAGTTAGTTCTGATTATATTTAAGACGCTATCCACATTGTCAATTTTAACGTTCTTAAAGCCCTCAACAATGAGATATCTGTCTAAAATCTTTGTCTCTATCAACGCATCTCCTCCATAATCTCAGATATAAACTTCTCTAGTAAACGTTGATCTAGCCCACCATCAATTAGCTTCCTCTTAATCTCATTAACTGGTATTCCATAGCGTCTACACTTAGCAATAAGGTTTCTGATGGTCTCCTTACGCTCCCATGGGAAAACTACCCAACGTTTTGTTGTCTTCGCATAATAATCTGGAACAATTATGCTCCAAGGCTTATAATATATTGTCGCAATCCTAACACTTCTTGCGCCAGCCTTAGCAATATGATCTCTAACAACCTTTAAGCTCTTCCCAGTATCCGCAACATCATCCATAATAAGTACATCATTATCCTTAACTGGAAGTGATAGGGGCTGAGTTATGACTGGCTCATTAATAGTCTCAGCTATATCACGGTAAAACTCGACGCGAACATTTGCTAGCTCAACGTTTCCAAGAAGATCTGACATAACTCTAGCTGGAGGCCATCCACCACGTGAAACACCAACAATAATATTTGGATGAAATGAGTCTCTTCTTATCATATCAGCTAAAACAAGCAGCATTTCATAGATATCATCCCATGAAGGAATCTCAAACTCGATATCTAAGCTCATAGATCCACCTGAAACCTTTAAAATGGAACAATAGTACCCGTCTAGTTTAAGGATATTTCAGAGAGGATCTTATAAGAGATTACATTAGCTCTAAGAGAGCTCTTAACCTCTTTACTATGTTTGGATGAGTTGAGAATAATTCAGCTATTTGTTCCGCTAAAGTAACCCTCCGTCTCAAATACTTAGCTACAATCTCACTCTCAGTCCTTGTAAAACCATATCTTGAGATATCCCCCAAGTCTTTTACGGCGCTATCCGGGTCGGCTATGAAAAGAGCCTTAAAGGAGCTTAAGTTTCCTAAATTAGTAGAGCGCATACGTACTTTTGCGGTCGATTCCACTATTTTTACTAAACCAATCGAGAGTTTTCTCGCGCCATCTGGTATAACTGAGACGCTATGTCTATCAGCATAGTACTCTCTTAACCTACTGAGATACAAGGTGAATAATGTTAGAATCCAGTATACCGCTATGCTAATTAAACCAATTAGTGCTATTAAGCCTCCATTATTTCGTCTGCCTCCTCCATAATATATTGATGACCATAAAAGTGAATAGCCAATATAGTAGAATATTGCTGGTAACAGGGACACAAACATCATCACTTGAACATCACGATGCTTTAGGTGCCCAACCTCATGCCCTATAACAGCCTCAACCTCATCTAAGCTCAATGTATTAAGCAATCCATTTGTAACCGCCACCCTATTACCGGTTAAAGGTGAGCCATATGCGAATGCGTTAGGTATTGGGATATTAGCAATCCTCAATTCTGACACCTTAATTCCACTTTTAGCACTAACCCTCTCAATAATCTCGTATAGATCAGGTCTCTCTTCCCTAGAGACCTTTCTAGTCTTATATATTGCATCTATAACATAAGGCGCTACAAGCCACTGAATCAAATTTATCGCGACCACAAAGGTTCCTATAATGATGAGATTTGTTCCAAGGAACGAGAGAATTATAGCTATGACAAGCGTAGAAAGCCCTATTATTGCGGCCAATGTCACGAGCATTGAAAGTTTCAATTTTAGTGTTCCAGCCAATATTTTTCACCAAAAGAAAAGTTCAAAATTCAGATATATATCCTTTTTCCAGAACTTTATT
>JAWAXL010000039.1:0-13660 GCA_038820405.1 Bathyarchaeia archaeon | reverse complement strand
ATACTTATCTTCAGTATAAGCCTTCAGCATTATGGTGGTTTACATGGCGAAAATAAAGATCGCTTTACAATTATGGTCCGTTCGGGAGGAGTGCGCCCGTGATTTAGAGGGCACCCTTAAGGCTGTTGCGGAGATGGGTTACGATGGTGTTGAGTTTGCTGGCTATCACGGTCGAACCGCAAGGGATCTCAGAAGAATCCTTGATGATTTAGGGCTCGATGTTGCTGGGACGCATATAAGCATAAATACTCTAATAGGCGAGAAACTTAAGGAGACTGTTGAATTTAACCATGCGCTCGGCAATAAATATCTTATAGTTCCTTCGCTGCCGGAGGAAATGAGAAGTTCTAAGGCTGCATGGCTTAAAACAGCTAAACTGATGAATGAAATTTCCGAGAAAGTTAGAGCTGAAGACATGTTTGTGGGATATCACAATCATATGATCGAATTCCAGCCAATAAACGGCGAGATACCGTGGTACATATTCTTTGACTCAACTAAACCCGAAGTCGTAATGCAGCTAGATACCGGGAACGCTATGCATGGCGGCGTAAGCCCAGACGAAATAATGAACATTATCAAACGTTATCCCGGTAGGGCGAAAACCGTTCACTTAAAAGAGTACTCTCCGAGAAATGAGAAGGCATTGCTGGGCGAAGGCGAAATGAAGTGGAAAGAATTCATAGAGCTTTGCAGAGAAATAGGTGGAACAGAATGGTATATAATTGAGCAGGAAACATACGCCTATCCCCCACTGGAATGCGTGAGAAGATGCATAAATAATTTGAAAGCAATATTAGGTTTTAGGTAAATGACCCGTAAGGCATCACTAACATTACTAAAATTATCATGAAAAGCTATTAAATGATTAGAAAACTGGCGCCCTGGCCGGACACCTATCTACCTTTCGGGTCCCAAATCCCCCTACACTTTTCAAAATCTCGTCATTAATATTTTCTGTGTAGGGGATTTGAGCCGTCATGTTGATCACATGTTTTGTGAGCATGCTTTTTCTTTATAAGCTTTTTGTTTTTTGTTTGAAGGGTTTTTCTGAGGGTTTGTATTGGCTTGTCTACTGGGTATTCTACGTTTATTTTCTGGTTTTGGGTGATCATTCCTTCCCTCGCCAACGCCTTTACGTATTCTCTTAGCGCTTCTTCCCCCTCCTGCTCGCATAGGATCCTGTATGATGAAAGGGCGTCTTCAACCGTGATGTAGGCCCTGTTTTTCAGGGTTTCTAGGATGGCTAGGAGGAGGATCTGCGTGTGGATGTTTCAGTATAGGCGGATAATCGCTCGATTTGGGCATAACAGTGAGATTGCGCCCCGCCTCCTGAACCACTTAGCTAGCCTGCTGCGCGCCTCATAGTCCTCCCATTATAATAGGCTTTGACTTGGAGAATGCTAGTGGGCGGGATGTTGAGCGCATAGTTGCTTGGATTAACAGGCAGCCTTACAGGGAGTGGACTAAGTATGAAATGAGTGTTTTCTAAAAAATCTGGAGATTAAGAGTGAAACTAGAATACGAATTGCTGCTCTAATGCTCTTCGCTGATATAAGACACCAGTAATTAAAACACCCCAATTCACTTAAAATCTTATGATTCATTAAAGGTAACCCTAACAGCGCCAATAAATGGAAATTTCAAATCCCAAGAAAATGTTAGGCGCTAGGCAATTCTTCTCCTTCCATATTTTGTTGTATCGTAGAAGGGCATTTTAGCTATCTCGGCTTGGGTTTCCTTTTCTCGAATTAAAACTTTAACTTTAGTCCCAGGTTTTGAAATTTCCGGAGGCAAGTACCCCATCCCTATACCGCACTTAAGTATTGGCGAAAAAGTCCCGCTGGTCACCTTTCCAACGATCTCTCCATTAAAAAGTATTTTGTACCCTGATCTAATGATACCGCTTTCTAGGAGCCGGATGCCGACTCTTACACGTTTAACCCCCTTAGCCTTCTGCTCTAAAAGAGCCTTCTTTCCGATAAAGTATTGTTTTTCAAGGTCAACAGCAAAATCCAGTTTAGCTTCAAGCGGGGTTATTGTCTCATCAATATCATTCCCGTAGAGACAGAAGCCAGCCTCGATTCTAAGGGTGTCGCGGGCGCCCAAACCGCATGGCTTTATGCCAAACTCTCTTCCAGCTTCAAGTATCGCCTCCCACACTTTATAGGCTTTTGCTTTTCCAGCGCAATTCAACGGCGTATCCCATAAAATTATCTCGAAACCGTCCTCCCCAGTATAACCAGTTCTACTAACAAAGATGCGTAATTCATGTTCTTCTATCCATTTGCCACAATTATAGTCTAAGTCGCCTAGATTTGATCCGAAAGCAACCTGTAGGACGGTTTGAGATTTTGGACCTTGTATGGCAAACATCGCTGTATTATCGGATACATCTTTGATTTCAACTGAGAAGCCTTGAGTAAAATTCATAATCCATTCATAATCCTTTCTTCTATTTACTGCATTACATATAAGTAAGAATTTGCTTTCCTCAAGGCGAAAAATGAAAACGTCGTCAACTATCCCGCCATTTTCGTTACATATCATTGAAACATGCCCTTGATAAATATTCATCGATGCAATATTTTTTGTAAGAATGTTATTAAGAAATGCTTCAGAATCTCTTCCACTTATTAAGTAGCGGCCCATGTGAGTTACATCAAATATTCCAACAGAGTTTCTAACAGCTAAGTGTTCCTGAATTATTCCTTCATACCATAGGGGCATTTCAAAGCCAGCAAACTCCATCATCCTAGCATTTTTCTTATGAAAGTCATAGAGATGAGTCTTCATCAAACTCATATCCTCAAACCCCTTAACATCTACTTTAATCTTTAAAAATTGAAGAATAAAACATATTTATGTATTAAGTCATTGTTTCCAGTTTACTTTATAGGCACTAAGTATTCTTCACCATAGTCGATTATAACCTTTATATAGCCCCTTAATCTATTATCTAGTTCCGGGTCTCCGGTATCGACTCTAAGACACTTTAACCCCTTTATTTTTTGTTTTGTCGCTAAAACAATTATGTTCTTTAAGCCCACCTCCCTGATAACTCTGGAGCTTATCTGCTGGTTTCCTCTACCAAATATGAAGCCCTGCCCACCAATAGGTGTAACGACTATCTTTGCCTTTCTCCCCCTTACACTTTCAAGAATTTCAATTTCATTTACATCGCGCTTTATCACTTTCCTGTTAAGGAGAAGGTCAACACCTAAAAGAGTCTTCTCCTCGTTTAACAACGCCGTTATAGCTCTAATAGTTGTCCCCGGACCGAGAATGTATAATGTATCAGGCTCCATGATTTCCTCAGTAAAGTAAACCGCGATCGCAGCTTGATTATACAGCTCATCTTCAGTTAATATGCTAGCTTCCTTAACGCTTTGAATCATTTCTGGCTCATAGGGGACCAGCATATAGCCATAGAGCTTAGCTGAGAGTCTTCCTTCCCTAAAAGAGTCTTCATCGACATCCATTACCTCTGCTTCCCTTAATGGTAGTCCCTCATATAGAAATCTAAAGACAACTTTCGCAGCATTTTCGGGGTTAACTGCGAAAACAGCGCTATGCATTTTAACACCACTCGGGATGCCCAGCACTGGTAAACGCATCCCAACAGCATCCATGATGTCTCTTGCTGTTCCATCACCACCGCAAAAGACTAGTAGCTTAATGCCTCTCTTAAGCATTTCTTTCGCTATCTCTCTCGTGTCCTCGGCCGTTGTCTTCTCTTTCCTTTCACCTACAACATTATACTTAAAACCTACGCTTTGAATCTCGAACTCTCCCATCCAACCAGCTCCAACTAAAAAGGCGATGTCTCCATTAATATGCTTCAAATGCGAGAGGAAAATTTCAGCCCTTTGCGGAGCCACAGGCTTAGCTCCAAGACTTAATGCCTTCTTTAATACGTCTTCACCATCTGTTCCCTTTAGACCAACTGATCCACCCATACCAGCTATCGGATTAACGATTAACCCAACAGTTTCCACACGTCTAATGAGCACCCCTATCCGCTTTTTACTGCAATCGACTTAGAAAAGGCTTCATATAACCTTTGCTCTATCTTCTGCCCATGTATTTTCCCTCAACGGCCATCTAACATACCATAGAAGATAAGTCAAATACAGCCGTGAATGTAATTAGCGTCTCCGTCTCAAAAGAATATTTATCGCAATTATTAGCGCTGACTCAAAAGCCTCCCTAAAATTATCAAATATTGCTTGAGCATAGGTTTCACTAAATCTGTAATTTAAAATTATAGTGTTGTATTTTTAGTAGTAAGTATAATGCTACATGGGCAGCACGGGAGTGGTTTTGCTCCTAGGAATAGTCGGCGGAATACTTGCAATCTTGTGGAAGGAATCAAATAGCTCATTCAATTACGCAAGCAAGAAGCAAACTCTCATCTATTTATTTATGCATTATCCTGTTGTGAAAACCGGCTTGTCGCCAACAAAAACCACTAACTACTATCTCGGGGGAAATTATTCTGAATGAAACATTCTAGCCTTCAAGTCTTAAAATCCCCATATGTCCTTTAATTTCACCTTTTGAACAAAACTTAAGCCTAAAAGCTATGCTCATAAACATGAGAATGACTAATAACGGGATTAAAAGTGAAGAGATATGGTTGTGGTTGATGATTTAAAGGCTTTTGAAGGAGAAGAGTTTGGAAAAACCGCTGTAAACATTTATTCTATAAATTTTCTAAAAAATTTTTATAGAGAAAGTTTAAATGATTTTTCGATGATTATTTTAGTATATTATAACGAATCTTGCCGAGAAAACTATAATCATTCAAAAGATGCTAAAGGAGGGTTAAAATGTTTGAACGGTATATTCCGAATGATAACCTTGAGATCAAGAAAGAAATGATGAGCGAGATAGGCATAAATGACATTGAAGAGCTCTTCTCAGATATACCCAAAGAGCTCAGATTAGAGGCTCCTTTAGATATACCGGGGCCGCTCTCTGAAAATGAAGTTATTCATGAAACAGAGAGAATTCTAAGCAAAAATATGTCATTCAAAGATATTATCTGCTTTCTAGGAGCTGGAGTTTGGCCTCATTTTGTTCCATCCGTTGTTGATGTTGTAGCGTCGAGAGAAGAGTTTTTGACAAGTTATACGCCGTATCAGCCTGAGATAAGTCAAGGTATGCTTCAAGCCCTCTTCGAATATCAGAGTATGATGTGTGAACTCTTAGAAATGGATGTTACCAACTGTTCAATGTATGATTGGGCTACTGCCCTAGGAGAGGCTGCGAGGATGGTTGTACGCGTAACTCAGAGGAAAGCGTTTTTAGTCCCGCAATTTATAGGTCCAGAAAGATTAGAAGTTCTAAAGAATTATGCTGAACCTTCTGGAATTAAAGTCCTGAAGTTTAAACAGAGAATGTATGATGGGCAAGTAGACATAGAAGATTTAAAAGAGAAGGTGTCTTCGGAGACAGCAGGTGTCTATATTGAGAATCCATCCTATCTTGGATTTCTGATCGAGAAACCTGAGGAGATAGCTGAGATAGCGCATGACTTTGGGAGTCTATTTGTCGTCGGCGTCGACCCAACATCGCTCGGAATAATAAAACCGCCCGGAGAATATGGGGCTGACATCGTTGTAGGCGAAGGGCAACCCCTCGGAAACTATATGAATGGGGGCGGCTCCCTCCTAGGAATCTTTGCTTGTAAAGACGACGATCAGCTTATTAGGCAAATGCCCGGCAGAATAGTTGGGATGACCACTACTGTTAGCGGAGAGAATAGGGCCTTCTGTTTGACTTTGCAGACACGTGAACAGCACATACGTAGACATAAAGCGACGTCAAACATATGTACTAATGAAGCATTATGCGCTTTAAGGGCGGCAGTATATATGAGTCTTCTTGGACCTAAAGGTTTCAGGAAATTGGGTGAACTTATACTTTCTAAAACTGTTTACACAATAAATAAGCTTTCTAAGGTTGACGGATTAAGGGTGCCCTTGTTTAAGGCTTGCCATTTTAAGGAGTTCACGGTAAACTTTGATGGGCTTTCAATTGATGTTGAGGATGTAAACAGAAGGCTTTTAAAAAAGGGGATAATTGGAGGAAAAGCTTTGAAAAAAGACTTTCCGGAGCTCGGTGAAACATCCCTTTACTGCGTTACTGAGATGCATAAGAAGCAGGATATTGACTTTCTTTATAATTGCCTATTTGATTTGGTGGGAAGATAGATGAGGGAATTTAGGCAAGCCGTGTGGCCGGAGCCAACTATATTTGAGATTGGGGGCAGGGGTAGAAGAGGCTATAGTCTTCCAAAACTCATAGAAGAAGAGGAGGTTGAGGTTCAATCGTATATACCAAAAAGCCTAAGAAGAGATAGGGATCCTAATTTGCCTGAGGTTTCCGAAGTTGAGGTTGTTAGGCACTTTGTTAGGCTCTCGCAGATGAATTTTGGTGTCGATAACGGCTTCTATCCTTTAGGTAGCTGCACTATGAAGTATAACCCCAAAATGAATGAAATTTTAGCATCTTCAGACAAAGTTCGGTGGATGCATCCATATCAACCTGAAGAAACCATGCAGGGCATGCTTGAGATCATCTACAAAGTTGCTGAATGGTTATCTGAAATTACTGGAATGGATAAATTCTCCATGCAACCTGCCGCTGGAGCTCATGGAGAATTTGCTGGCGCACTTATAATTAGAGCCTACCATAAACTTAACGGAGAATTAGATTATAGAAGATATATTATCGTTCCGGATTCCGCGCATGGAACTAACCCCGCAAGCGCCGCTATGGCCGGGTTCAACGTCATCATCTCTCCGACAGATGAGGAAGGTTGCATCGATGTAGAGGCTTTAAAAAGCATAGTCTCGAAGAGAATTGCTGGGCTAATGATAACAAACCCAAATACTCTTGGAATATTCGAGAAGAGAATAAAAGAAGTTGCGGATATGATTCATGAATGCGGTGGCCTACTCTATTATGATGGAGCCAATTTGAACGCTATTCTGGGTAAAACTAGGCCCGGAGACATGGGGTTTGACATTGTACATTTAAACTTACATAAAACTTTCTCGACACCTCATGGAGGAGGAGGACCTGGCGCAGGGCCAATCGGTGTAAAGAGCTATTTAAAGGATTTTCTTCCGGTTCCTCTTGTGGAGTATGATGGGGAAAAATACTATTTAGAGTATAATTTACCGCATTCTATTGGAAAGGTTAAAGGCTTTCACTTCGCATTCGATGTAGCTATTCGCGCCTTCGCATATATTTTATCGATGGGTGCCGAGGGGCTTGAGAGAGCTGCAGAAATATCCGTCTTAAACGCGAATTACCTAGCAAGTAAAATAGTGAGAATTAGGGGGTTCGAGATGCCCTATAGCAAAAATAGGTTTAGGAAGCATGAGTTTGTAGTTAGCTGCGCTCCTCTAAAGAGGGAAACTGGAATTACCGCTAGAAATGTCGCAAAGAGACTTCTCGATTATGGTTTCCATGCGCCAACGATGTATTTTCCACCTATAGTGGAGGAAGCATTGATGATAGAGCCAACCGAGACAGCGTCTAAAGAAGACCTAGATAGGTTTGCGGACGCCCTAGCAGAAATCTCTAGAGAGACATATGAGAACCCCGAGAAAATATTGGGCGCCCCTCATAATACAGGGGTAGGTTTGGTGGATGAAGTTAAGGCTTCTCACCCAAAATATCTATGTTTAAGCTGGAGAATGTATAAGAAGAGAAAAGCCGAAAAAACGTAGCAAAAAATTTAAATATTTGGACGCCTTTTAACATATCAGGGAAGATGAAATGTTATTTAGGGCAACATTAATTATCATGATTCTTCTTATATTAATGGCTTCGTTTATTTCAAGGGTATTCGGCCAAGTAATAGAGGATAGAACACCGCTCTTCACCCTTCACTGCCTTATAAATTCAACTAAACCTGGTGACCTTGCAGCTGCAACGATATGGAAAGAAGATTTAGCAAAAATGGGAATAGATTTAAGGCTTGAGGTGCTCGATCCCGTTGCCATATCCTCTAGAATGTGGGGTGAGAGCTGGAACAAGCGTTGGGAGGAAGGTGGATGGGATCTAACTGCCCCCACAATGTTTACATATATTTGGGATCCTACTTCCCTAGTATGGTGGGAGTCTTGCTGGACCGCATGGGGGCTTCTTCCACATGGATGGAACAATATGGGCTGGACTAACGCGAGAGCTGACATGCTGGTTCGCGATTTCTTTAGGACTTTTAATGAGACAAAACGAAGAGAACTCATGTATGAGTGGCAAAGGATATTTGTTGAAGATCCACCTGTAATCCTTTGCTTCTACCCATACTTTGTAGTTCTTCATAATCCGAAGATAACGGGATTTCAGGCGTGGAGAGTGTGCGGTTCCGAGGGATTTGACATGTACTATGACTTAAATTATGAGGGCAAAACAGAGGATGATTTCATATATATAAAATGGATGACGTCAGTGGATACTGGACTAACAAGGGGCTGGAACCCATTCTTTGTAGATGGACACCCTGCTTGGGCATCATTTCACGGATTGCTTTCTATGGTGGAAACTGAGAAGGGGTATAAGCTCGCACCTTTAATTGCGAAGAGCTGGGAATGGTCTGAAGATTGTATGTCAATGACTTTCTATTTAAGGGATGACGTTTACTGGCATGATGGCGTTAAATTGACGGCGGAGGACGTTGTATTCTCAATAGAGGCCGCGCTCGACCCCGCAACAGGCGCAACAATCAGTGGCGACCTGATACCCGTCATAGATCACGCAGAGGCACTAAATGAAACCACAGTAGTTATCTATCTCAAAGAAATATATCCTGACTTACCATGTTTAATGTCAACATACCACTTCTTTGTTGTACCTAAACATGTACTCGGTAACGTACCTCACAGCGAATGGAAAACCCATGAGACAAACACCGAAGGTGGTAAGCTCCCCGGCTGCGGACCCTACAAGTTTAAGGAGTGGGTCAAAGGGCAATACTGGGTACTTGAGGCTTTCGATGGCTACTTTGGAGGCCGCCCATTTATTGACGAAATAATTTTCAGGGTAATACCTGATGTTTCGACAGCCTTAATGGCTTTAGAAGCAGGTGAAATAGATGTTATTCCAGAATATCCGGCTGGAGAGCTTATGGCTGAGTACCGTAGGCTAAAAGATGAGGGGAAAGTTGCAATATCTCCGCAACGTAAGCCTGGATTAGGTTTTATTTACGTTAATCGTAATCATCCTATACTAGCTAATAGACATGTGGTTCGCGCATTGTGGTATGCTCTAAACCTACCACGCATTCATGAAGAAGTATACTTTGGTTATGGTCAAATAGCTAATTCACCTATCCACCCAATGATGCCATACTATAACCCTAATAATACTGTACCTACCTATGACCTTAACGCGGCAAGACATGAGCTAGAGCTAGCGGGTTATATATGGCCTCGCAGAATAACCGTTCCCTTTGAAGTGTACTATGTGCAAGTTGTAGGTGCGGCTGTAGGTGGAGCTATTGTAGCAGCCGCAACAACATATGCTGTTACACGTAAAAAAAGCGGCTAGCTTGCAGAGACAGTAATTAGGGGGTAGACGGAATGGGACTTCTTTCATATGTTGCCCGCAGATTGCTGCTTGCAATCCCCACTTTCTTTTTTACAACTCTTATAATTTTTTTATTAGCCCATTTAGCTCCAGGCGATCCTATTGAAGTCATGAGCGCCTGGAAACCCATCCCTACTTGGCTGAAGGATGAGATAAGGCGTAGTTTTGGTCTCGATAAGCCTTTATACATCCAATATTTTATTTGGTTATCCAATGCACTTCAAGGTAACCTGGGATATTCTTATATATCTGGGCAATGGATCGGGGCGATAATCTTAAGTTTAGCTTGGAACACGATAGAGCTCATGCTTACAGCACAAATAGTTTCACTGATTGTAGCTGTTGTTTTAGGAGTTATAGCTGCTGTTAAACAGAACTCTCCAATCGACGCTGCAATATCAACCTTATCTTTATTCGGATACTCCATGCCTACTTTCTGGCTAGCACTACTGTTAATTTATGTCTTTTCTTTAAATCTTGGTTTGCTTCCTACATCAGGCTACTCCACTGTTGGCCAACCGTTTTCATTACTTGATCATTTAAGACATCTTATTTTGCCAGTTGCCACCATGGTCATCAATAACAGTGCCTATCTTCTTCGTCTAGTTAGGTCAAGTATGATAGAGGTTTTAAGCAAATCCTACATCATAACGGCAAGGGCAAAGGGGTTAAGAGAAAGAACTGTAATATACAAGCATGCTTTTCGGAATGCTCTACTTCCGCTTGTTACAGTTGTTGGCATATCTATGGGATTTCTCCTTGGGGGGTCAGTTATAATCGAAAGCATATTTGCATGGCCAGGTCTAGGCAGATTCATTATGCAAGCTGCTATAAGCAGAGATTATCCATCAATTATGGGCACAAGCATGATAATTGTTATAATGGTTCTCCTCGCCAATATAAGTGTAGATATAGCTTACGGTATTATAGATCCAAGAATAAGGTATGAGTGAGATATGGTATGATGCTCAAAAATATGTATAAAAGATTAAGAAGCAGCAGGGCTTACAGAAGATTCAAAAGGAATAAACTAGCTATCGTGGGAGCTGGAATAATCTTCATTTTTTTAATAATGGCCATTTTTGCCCCAATAATAGCTCCCCGCCATCCACAGACGTTAAATCCAAATTCATCTCTCAAGCCTCCCTGCGCAGAATTCCCCTTCGGAACAGATAACATTGGTAGAGATATTTTCAGCTGGGTGATATGGGGTGCCAGAGTCTCTTTTATTGTAGGTGTAGGAGCAGTCCTCATAGAGCTAATAATAGGTATATCCGTAGGTATGATAGCTGGTTACTTCGGCGGATGGTTTGATCATTTTCTCATGCGCATAACAGATGTCATGCTTTGTCTGCCAAGCATCATCCTAATAATCGTTGCATCAGCCATGTTTGCAACAAGATCCATTTATCTTATCACGGTGATAATGGGCGTATTAGGCTGGCCGTGGATGGCGCGGGTTGTACGCGCCCAGTTTCTTTCGCTAAAAGAGCTTAGTAACGTGGAGGCGGCTAAATCTATTGGGGTAAGCGACTTTAGAATAATTTTACGACACATTTTACCCAGCGCCCTCCCCTCAGTAATAGTCCTTGCAACACTTGATATTCCATGGTATATTCTCTACGAGGCAGCACTATCCTTTCTAGGACTAGGTGATCCTACGTCCGTCTCATGGGGCATGATGGTGAATATTGGAAAACAATTCCTTCGTGTAGCCCCATGGGTAACTACATTTCCAGGTCTCGCCACATTTCTCCTTGCCCTAGGTTTTAATCTCTTTGGTGATGGGTTAAGAGACGCTCTTGATGTAAGGCTTAGATAGGTTGGGAGGAACTTGAAAGGACCCTTGGTAGATATTCAGGACTTAAAAACCTACTTTTACACCGATGAGGGTGTAGTTAAAGCTGTCGATGGAGTGAGTATAACTATTGAAAGAGGAGATATTTTCGGCATAGTTGGCGAATCAGGTTGCGGCAAATCTACCCTCGCTCTCTCAATACTTAGACTAGTTCCTAGGCCAGGCAAAATAGTAGGAGGAAAGATAATTTTTGATGGGGAAAATTTGCTTGAGAAAAGCGAAAATGAAATGAGAAAAATAAGAGGCCGAAAAATCTCTATAGTTTTCCAAGATCCTACAGAATTCTTTAACCCGGTTTTTACTGTAGGTGGCCAGATTGCTGAGGCTATGAAACTTCATCAAAGTATAAAGAGGTCAAACATAGAGACTAGAATTATAGAACTTCTAAGGAGTTTAGGTTTTCCTAGTCCGGAGATAATGATGAAGCGATATCCTCACGAATATAGTGGAGGAATGAAACAACGTGCCATGATAGCTATGGCTCTCTCTTGCCAACCGGAGTTGCTGATTGCGGATGAGCCCACAACAAGCCTTGATGTAACCGTACAAGCCCAGATTCTGGACTTATTGAGGAGTGTAAAAGAAAAGTTTGCGACAACGATTCTGTTAATAACCCATAACCTTGGAGTTGTTGCAGAGATGTGTAATAAGGTAGCTGTTATGTATGCTGGAAAAATAGTAGAGTGCTCCGATGTCTTTACAGTTTTTAAAAAACCACTCCATCCCTACACTCAAGCCCTACTGGACTCAATACCCAGAGTTGACATAGAACAAAGAGAGCTAAAATCGATTCCTGGACGGGTGCCCGACCTTACTAATATACCTAACTGCTGTCGCTTTCATGGAAGATGCAAATACGAGATGGATGTTTGTAGAAAAGAGGATCCCCCCCTAATAAACGTTAGAGATGGCCATACAGTCTCATGCTTCCTCTATTGCTAGGGAGGTAAACAGCTTGTCCACAATTATATGTGAAGTAAAAAATTTAAAGAAATACTTCCCCATTCACGGAGGAATATTAGGGTTACAGACGGTAGCATATGTACGGGCCGTTAATGGAGTAAGCTTCGATATTGAGCAGGGCGAAACATTTGGGCTTGTAGGAGAAAGCGGTTGCGGAAAAACAACGACTGCTAAATGCATTCTAGGAATATTGCCACCAACCTCCGGAGAAATTAAATTTATGGGTCAAAGCATTTTTAAAGGTAAAATGTTAAGGTCTTTTAGACGCTATTTGGGGGTTGTATTTCAGGATCCCTTCACCTCACTAACTCCGACAATGACTATAGAGGATATAGTTGGGGAACCACTTGAGGTTCATCGTTTAATATCATCACGGCAAGAAAAGAGAAAAATAGTTCGAGATTTATTGGAAAAGGTCGGTATCCCTCCACAATATATTTCGCGCTATCCTCATGAGTTTAGTGGAGGAGAAAGACAACGCATAGCAATCGCTAGAGCCTTGGCTTCTAAACCGAAATTTATAGTAGCCGATGAACCCGTTGCATCACTAGATGTTTCACTCCGAGCCGATATACTTAATTTAATGCTGAAACTTAAAAGGGAATTCGAGATTACTTATCTCTTTATCTCCCATGATCTAAGCGTCATCAAATACATCTGTGATCGTGTAGCTATAATGTATTTAGGTAAGATTGTTGAGATAGCGCCAGTAGAAGAGCTATTTAAAAAACCTCAGCACCCATATACCAGGGCTCTAATTTCAGCCGTTCCCATCCCAGACCCAACAGTAAAGAAAGAGAGAATCATACTTTATGGGGATGTACCGAACCCTGTAAACCCCCCCCTTGGCTGTAGGTTCCATCCGAGATGCTACCAATATGAGAATCTATGTAAGAAAAAAGAGCCTGAATTATTTGAATCTAGAAAGAACCATTTCGTAGCTTGCTTCAAGTACTATTAATATATTAATGGTTTAACATAATTGCCCTGTTGTTCTACATAGATTAATTTGCGTCGTTCTCTGACTCAATTATGGATTGCTTCTATGCAAAGACTAGGTTTAGAGACATTATCCTTGCATAGAAATAATGCGTCTAAGTATTGCTTAACGTAAACCATAAATATTTAATGCTAGAAAATTAATATGGTAATAATCTTATATAGGGAGAATATTCTTTATGGAGATCTCAGTAATTAAACCTAAGATCCCTTTGCAAACATTGGAATTGTCGG
>JAWAXL010000038.1:0-13995 GCA_038820405.1 Bathyarchaeia archaeon | reverse complement strand
TGTCACCCTCAAACCTTATAGCTTCAATCTTACTCCTAACCTGCGGGCAGAATCGATAGCATACTCTATCACATTTCGCTGGCTTACATTTATCGACATCTATGACCGCTACCCGAATACCCCTCTCCTCCCATCATTTCTGAGGAGACTCTCACGCAGATAATAAATTTACCTATAGCTCACCCAAAAGGATAAGAGTTAATAAACTCCTCTAAAAATAATTTTCTAGAATAATTCAAGCCCCGGTGGCTTAGCGGTTAGAGCAGCGGCCTTGTAAGGGCTCCGGGGGAGCCGCGGGTCGCGGGTTCAAATCCCGCCCGGGGCTCCAATACCCCTATTTCCGGAGCCCTACGGTGAAGCAATTGTCCTAACATAGACCACATGAGGGTTCGGATCTTTCTAAAACTAGGTTCTGAAGTATGCCACGAGCCTACGCGCAGTATTCAGGCACGCTTCCCTTAACCTTCAGTGCCCAAGACGTCGGTGTTGAGCGTGTAGTGGCCTAAGTAGGGGGCAGCCTTGGGTATCCTTATCAAGTCTTACCTCGTTTAAGATCGTAAGCCTCACTCTTCGCGCTAAACTCAAACCGCTTAAAATTATTGAAAGTTTTGTGATAGTTCACTATAAATATGCATGGATTATTTTTTATTTTACAGCTAACCAGCATGCGACATAATGTTCTTTTTCAGCTTCTATTTCGTGCGGTCTATTTTTAAAACATCTTTCTGAAGCATGAGGACATTGATTTGCATATTTACATCCTTTTATTAAGAACTCTTCTAACTCTATGCCCGGAGGTTTAAATTCTTCTTTAAACCATTCGTCTCTCTTTCTGTAGTCGGGTAATGCTTTTAGCAACGTTTGCGTATATGGGTGAAGAGGATTATCCACTATCGATTGGATAGCGCCATGTTCCACTATGCTGCCTCTATACATTATAAATATATAATCACTCAAGTAATATGATGTGGCTAAATCATGTGTTATATATATTATTATACTCTTCTCTTTATTTTTAATGTCTCTGAAGAAATTCAATATATTTATTCTGAGAGATGCGTCAAGCATCGAAACAGGCTCATCGGCTATTAGCACCTTTGGATTCGGTATAATGCTTCTTGCGAGGGCTACTCTTTGAAGTTGACCTCCAGAGAATTCTCTAGGTTTTTTGCCCTTAATTGTGTCGTAAGAAAGCCCTACAAAATCTAAGACATCTTGTACCCTTTTTCTTACTTCTTTCTCATCATTAAGTCCCAGAAGATTTTTTGCAGTTTTTATAAGATAATTATCCACATTTTCATGAGGGTTAAATGTATCATAAGGATCTTGAAATACGGGTTGCACTTCCTTGTAAAAATTTTTGAGAGCATCCCCGCTTAGTTTCCAAATGTTTTTTCCCCTATATAAAATGGTGCCTCTATCAGCCTTTAATATTCTCAGAAACATTTTGGCTAGCGTAGTTTTGCCACAACCACTTTCTCCGGCTATAGCATATATGCTGGGTTTTTCATCAATAGTGATATTAACGTCATCTACTGCAGGAAATTTGAAACTTCCAAGTATTCCATATTCAAAGTACTTGGATGCATTTTTTACTTCATATATGTACATTTATTATTGCACCTCATTCACTTACACATATAGCCAGCATGTAAGAGAATGAGTCGGTTTAACCTCTATATAGGGAGGTTTCTTTTCTTTACATATGGTCTTAGTATAAGGGCATCTGATGTGGAATTTACAACCTGAGGGAGGACTCGTTAGGTCAGGTGGTTGACCTTTTAGGCCTTCTCTTCTACTTTTATCTCCTAACCTAGGTAGAGATTCGATTAAAGCTTTAGTATATGGATGGAGTGGTTCTTTAAGTAGACTTTCAGTTTCACCCATTTCAAGTAGATCGCCTGCATACATTACCGCGATGCGATCGCACATGGTGCCTATAATGTCTATGTCATGTGACACTATTACGATTGAAGATCCATGTATACTATTTATTTCTTTAAGTATACCTAGAACAATCTTCTGATTCACCACATCAAGAGCCGACGTGGGCTCGTCGGCCAGTATTAATTTTGGTTTAAACGCCATAGCTAGTGCTATAGTAACTCTCTGTTTCATTCCACCGCTGAGCTGATGAGGATATGCTGCTAGAACATCCTTCGGTAAACTAAATTTCGATATATGATTCTCGATAAATTTCATCATTTCATTTTTATCCATATTCACAAGAGACTTTTTAAGAGTTTCTATAAAGATATCTCGAATTCTTAGCATTGGGTTAAGGGCATTCTGCGCTCCTTGTGGGATCCAAGAGATATGCTTCCACCATACTTTTTCCCTACTTAAAGGAGATAGCATATCCACGTAATCTTCTTCACTTATATAAAATGTGACTTTACCCCGAATTACTTTAAGAGGGGGCTCAATAAATCCGTAGATTATTTTTACTAACGTTGTTTTTCCACAACCAGATTCGCCCACAATCCCGAGTATCTCTTTTTCCTTAATCTCCAGAGATACGTTATTTACAGCATATATATTGCTTTTACCAGCAACATAAAAAGCACTAATGTCTTTTGCTTCGAGTATCGTTCTCATAGTTGTTAACCTCCTAGTCTTCTCATGTATATCTCACGAGCCGCCGAATATAACGCTACAATAAATATTATTAATAAAGCGATTGGGAAAAATATCCACCACCATATTCCTCTAACGAGAGCTTGATAGCTCATAGCCCAAAAGATTATAGTGCCTATAGAAGGGACACCTAGACTAGTTAATCCAAATATTGCTAACGTTGTCTCCATGCCTATTGCCCAAAGCATTACATTCAGTGCGCTCACAAGGATTATTCCAAATATATATGGCAAGTATTCATGAATTATAGTATCTAGCATCTTATAGCCGGAAAAGCGTGCCGTGTATGTGAAAGTTCTTTCGCGCAAACTTAAAATCATTGACCTGACCGTTCTTGCAGACCATGACCATCCAAATACTGAGAGAATTAGAGCAAAGTTTGCCATGAAGGTTCCACCTGTCCAGAGAGCGCTAATAAGAACGAGTATGGGTAGCGCCGGGAGCACGCAAAAACAGTCTATGAAAATAGCTAAGATTGCGGATAATTTGCCGCGTGAATAAGCTGATGCGATTCCTACGAAGAGCGCTATAACAGTAGATATTGCTGAAGTTATTGCTCCGAAGCTTATGGAGTTTCTAAGGGCAAATGAGCATGTCCAGAAAAGATCCTGGCCTAAAGTAGTTGTTCCAAAAATATATTTAAATGATGGAGGAGAATCCGCAAGCGCTTGGTTCCATCTTATAGGATCATTATAGGGAGAAAAATAAGGCAATACATATGCATATATAATTATTCCAACTATGATAATTGTAGAAGTCATAAGAATCTTCGGATGCATAGATCTATTCACCTTTAAAACCATACTTTATTCTGGGATCTATGAATGGGTATACTAAGTCAAGTATAAAGGCTGCGAACGCTACCCCAACTATAGAGTAGGCTGAAATTCCCAACAAAAGATTATAGTCTGCTCTCATCAGGGCTAGCATAATAAGGTAGCCTAACCCGGGATAACTGAATATATATTCTGTAGCTACTGCGCCAGAGAAAATGTTTCCTATGCTAAGCGCAAGACCCGTTATTTGAGGCAACACTATATTTCTAAAGAGATAGCGAGAGAGTATGCCCTTTTTTGGCAAACCTCTCACAATTGCATAAATAACGTAATCTTCACGTTTAATACTTGCTACAAGTAAATATGTTGATAGAAACCATCCAGCTATCCAAAGGATGATTAATGATAGTGCAGGTAACCACGCCCTTGAAAGAACTGCAACTATAAATTCGATACTAAATGAAGGCTTTGTAAATCCAGCTCCTCCTAAACCAGTATAAATGCCTATTAATACTCCGAAAACTAAGAATAGAACTAAGGCAAATACAGCGTAAGGTAGCGGATATATTATGACAAATATTGAATTCATTATTCTACTTATATACTTTCCCTCAAAGTATGAAGATAATATGCCAAAAGTTATCCCTAAAACCCACGATATAATTATAACTAAGACTAGGAGAAAAACCGTCCACCAGATAGATCCCGCTATAATGCTAGACACCGATACTGGAAAGTAAATGTAAGAGGGGCCAAAGTTCCATGTAAGAGCATTTTTTAAGAAGAAAATATATTGCATCCATAAGGGCTTGTCCAGACCAAATAATTCTAGTAATGTTCTCCTCATAACCTCAACTTCCTCAGGTCTTAAACTTGCTCCCATGGCCGTTAATCTGCCTATGATCTCGCCGATAGGGTTTCTAGGACTTAAACGTGTAGCTATAAAAACAGTACTTAATCCCGTAACAATAGTGACTAAAGCTACAGCGCCTCTTATAGCAATCCACTTCGCAATATTTAGGAAATTTATCTTTGGATTCATAAAAATCCGACCAATGCTGTTTTCTAAAAAGAAAGAGCTTCTTAAAAATATAAATTTTGCGATTAAAAGGGGACATAGCAACTTAAGGATTTCTGAGCGAGATCATCCCTAAATTTTTAAGCCTTTTTAGGCTATGGTTTGGTACGAGACTTTGTGAGTTTTCTGATGCGTGAGGTTTATCAGGTCTTTATTACCTTTTAGGGTATCATCTATGAGGTAGCCTAAAAGGGTATGCATGAGTAGCTTCACTGTGGAAGCTAGGAGGTCTGGTAGGCGTTTGCATCCATGTTTAGTTCCACTCATCGCCTTGAAAGCCTTAACCTCTAGCATCGTAAGGTTTACGTCCAACACCCCCTTCCACCCGCAGTCCTAAGGCGGATCCAGCGAATACATAATCCACATCAACAAACCAAATATCCAAACAATTACAACTCACAAAAACAAGCCTTTCCAAAATTTTACGCAGAAACCTTTTAACCATAAAATTTATAAAGTTTGTATAATAATACGTATAAGGGGACTAGCAATGAAGAAAAAATCAGTATTAATTTCATCGGTATTTCTCGCCTTGACTCTTTTGATATCGATGCAAATGTCTACAGTTCGAGGATACTTACCTCCGGGAATACCGCGTGAAGAATTATTTATCGCAGAAAACTTTGGGGGTAGAGCTATAACACCCAAAAGGTTTAATGTATGGGTCTTGGGCGTTACAGCTGCGCCTTATCAAGCGGGCGTCCACCAGCTAATGTTAACGGCTTTATGGTACTTTAATTACTCGGATGGCTCCATAATTAATGGTTTAGCAGCGAGCTATCCTATGATGAGTGAGGACTATACTGAATTAACTATAAAATTGAAGAGCGGCATATATTGGAGTGATGGAGTGGAACATACGGCTGAAGATTGGCTCTATACTCTTAACTTAGCTCTCACGGATTCAAGACATGGTTTTAATCCGCATGCATCTCTGTGGATTAAAAATGTTTCAGCTCCGGATAAACACACAGTTGTAATAAAGCTTAAGCAACCGTATCCGAACTTTTGGACACTGTTTGCAGTAGGAGTTTGGTCCGCATGGATATATCCAATGCCAGCCCACATATTTAAAGATGCTGAAGCACGAGGGATTCCTTGGTATGAATTTGATTTCTATCCGCCTGTCTCTTTAGGTCCCTACGTATTAAAGGACCTAGATCCAACAGGTTACTGGTACTTATGGGAGTTAAGAAGTGACTGGGAAAGAACTGCCGTTGGAAAGTGGCTGAAGGAACATGGTCTTTCCTGGACAGGTCCGAGATATGTGCTTTATGTAGCTTTTGATACAGAAGAGCAGAAGATTGCGGCGGCAGGAAGAAATGAAATAGATTATCTTTTTGATGTTACTGCTGAAGCTTTTGATGCAATAAGAATGCTAAATCCGTATGCAAGGTCGGTAATACCGCATGTTCCATACGAATACACACTTGAGCCTTGCATGCGAGGAGCGTATTTCAACCTTGAAAAGTACCCATATAACCTAACTGAGGTTAGGTGGGCTCTTGCGTTATCTATAAATGCAACCGATTACGTCATATCGACCCTCAGAGGAATATGTAAATTAAACCCCATAAATGCAATATATAGACCAGGCTTATTCGAGCTATACGAAAAAGTCATACCTAGACTTGAAGCTTTCGAGATCACTCTACCTAATGGTAGCAAATTTAAACCTTATGACCCAGAGTTCCCATTGAAAATTGCGCGATGGGCTGTAAGAGAGGGATATATAGAGTCAATGCCTTCACTCGACGAGGCAAGACTATATTGGGGTGTCGGTTGGTATAAATATGCGCCCGATGTTGCTGAACAGCTACTTAAGAGCGTGGGGTTCAATAAAGGTGCTGATGGTAAATGGAGGTTGCCGACTGGGGAACTATGGCATATAACTTTCTATTCGGCTGGTCCATGGGAAATAGATGGTATGAGAATGAGCTATGGTTTGGCAGAACAATGGAGGAAGTTTGGTATAGATGTAGAAGTTAAAGTGGAAGATTCATCAACATTCTGGAGCAGAAATTTTCAAGGCTTTTATGAGACTGGAGGATGGTGGGGTCTTGGAAATGAGGGAGTGACGATACATGACTGGGTGCGGACAGTAGTGCAATTGCACTCAAAGTATGCAAAGCCAAGTGGTGAATGGTCTTCAAACTTTATAAGACTAAGAGACCCTGAAATTGACAAACTTCTCGATGAGATGTCATCTACACCGACAATGCTACCTGACGGCACAATTAATCCTAAGTTTTTAGATATGGCAGCGGACTTTGTCATGTATTTTATACAAAACATGTATTACGTGCCCACTCAATGCACTAAAAAACTGGCGGTATTCGATACTAAATACTGGGAAGGGTACACAATTATAGAAGAAGGATGGCGTGGTCTTTGGGCTCACTACTACTTTGCGGGAGCACAATGGTTAATTCCCCTACTACGTCCCAGAGCAATGGTTCCACCGGTAACTTATATCACAATATACGCGCTAACAGATATTGAGACATTTACAGGTGTAGACGGAAAAACTTATGGACCATATAAGGCAGGTGAAGCTATGACAATACCTAAAGATGATGCCGAGAGACTGATCAGAGAAGGCAAAGCGTCGTATTCGCCTCCTTTGCCTCCCGGAACTTTAGAAGCATTAACTGAGATATTAAAAGCTACAGCAAGAATTGAGACTAGTACCGCTAGGCTTGATGAAAAACTTACTAATTTGAGCGGGACTATTGATGCGCTAAACAATAATATAGGCTCTTTCTTGCCATTATTATATGTGACTATAATCCTACAAATAATTGTGGTGATTTCCCTCGCATACATGATAGCTACTAGAGGTAAAAAATCTTAAAAACCCTCTTTTATTTTTTCCTCTTAAATGTTAGACCCATGTTGTTATCTTGTAACTTACTATGAACTCGTCGTAACCAAGCTTCTCAATCAGAACCTCACAGCCTTTTAGCTGTATAAGCAATTGTAAAACGTAAGCTATGCTATACTTTGCAGCTAAAGGTCAGCAACATCTTTATATTGCTGACCTTAACATCAAGTAAAAACTAACACGCCTGAACAGAGTTTTAAAGAAAATTCTTAATGACTAAAAAGATAATAATAAAATAATTGTTTTTCGTTCTATTTGGTGAGCGATATTTTTGCGCCTTCGCGTAGAAATATTGGAATTATTTCTAGCGGGGTTGCGCGGTTGATCCATTGTCCTCCCTCATAAACATTACTATTCCAAGCATCAGTCCATTTTGTTCTTTTTGGGAGATAAACCTTTCTGCTCTTTGCTCCTTCTTCATATACTGGCGCCACCAAAATATCTGAGCCGAACATAAACTCATCTTCTATATCATAAGTGTTCTCATCAAATGGAAAGTCAAAGAAGAGCGGACGCATAAGTGGCACGCCTTCCTCACAACATATTTTCATCTGTTCTATAATGTACGGCTTTAATCTTTCCCTTATAAATAAGAAGTCGCATAGTATCTTATAGGCTCTCTCGCCGAAAGACCAAACTTCGTTGGGACCACCAGTTAGTTCATAAGAGTCGCACTTATTAGGATCTTTAGGGTAAGGCAATCGGAATCCATGTAATCTAAAGATTGGGCAAAAACAGCCAAATTGAAACCACCGAATAATTAATTCCTGAAATCTTGGGTCTCTTGGGTCTCCTCCATAAAATCCACCAATATCCGTTGTCCACCAAGTAATTCCGCAGATAGCCATATTTAATCCGGCTTTGATTTGTCTCCTCAAAGAATCAAACGTTGATGGTATGTCTCCTGACCACACGACAATATTAAATCTCTGGCTACCATGCCAGGCAGCCCGAATAAGAAGAAAATCATCTTCCCCCAGGGATTTTAATCCCTCATGAAAAGCTTTAGCGTAATAGAATGGGTAAAGGTTACTTACTTCTAAACCATTACCCAAATAATAACGAATGTTATCATAGTCATAAGGCAATACATTATCATATCCTAAACCTCGCATTCCGAATTGTGGTTCAGCCTCATCCAGCCAGAAGGCTTTTATACCGTACTTATAATAATTTTCTTTTACCTTCTCCCATACAAATCTCCTAGTTTCGGGGTTTGTGAAGTCGCAGTATGTTGTGAAGCCGCGGAAAGTAAACACTATGGGTATACCTTTCTCGGTTCTAACTAGAAGCCCCCTCCTGACCATTTCATCATAGTTTTCGCTGTTAACGTCGACTGTAGGCCATATTGAGACCATCACTTTAACGCCCATGGACTCTAGCTCCTCAACCATCTTTTTCGGGTCAGGCCAATATTTCGGGTCAAACTTCCAGTCTCCCTGATTCGTCCAATGGAAGAAATCTATCACTATAACTGAAAGGGGTAAATTTCTCCTTTTATATTCGCGTGCTATACTCAACAGCTCGTCCTGAGATCTATACCTCAATTTACACTGCCAGAAGCCTAGAGCCCATTCTGGCATAGGTGGAGCCTTACCAACAAGATTAGTATACTTTTTAACAATTTCAGCTGGCGTATCTCCCGCGATTACTATATAGTCTATTTGTCTTGCAGCCTCAGCCAGCCACATGGTGTGATTTTTAGCGAGCTCTACACGCCCGATCGAAGGATTATTCCAGACAAAACCATAACCTCTGGAGGAGAGTAAAAATGGAATGCTTATTTGAGTATTTTTATGAGCGAGCTCTAAAACGCATCCTTTTAAGTTGAGATAACCATTAGCGTACTGTCCCATTCCGTAAAAATGCTCATCATCAAAGGATTTAAAATACACTTGAATTTTAAATAAGTCGCTACTTAAAGCTTTATAATTCCTTGCCTTTAAAACCTCCGCATTATTAATCCTATGATCGATCCATAATTCTTCTAGCAAAATCCTTCCATCAAAAGTATTTAGATATCTTATATCTCCTTCCACCCTCACCTCCGCCGTTAACTTCCCGTTTTGAATAACAGCCTTATTTGAATCAACAATAATGTTGGCGGAGACCTCTTTTTGTGGAAGTAAAGTCCAATTTTCCTCAACAATCTCTCTCCCTTTTGTTGCCCTAAATCTTAGTATATCTTCCCCAAAAGGTTCAAGTAATATGGTTTCACCTTGACCATATATTGCCAATCTATTTTCTTTTGCTTCGAAAATCATTCCAGAGGATCTCATAATCTTAAGCTGAAGAATTTTTTTATTTAAATCTTTCTTCTTTTAGAAAAATGAGAACTTAAAGTTCCAGCCTAGTATTTCCAATTTTATGCTTTATGGCTTAATTCTTAGGCGCTATAATGTGAGGCGCCTTCCCCAGAAAAGGAGCTAGGTCTGATCACTTGAACAAGAAACATATTGCTCATCGTTACGGTTTTCTTATTTAAGCACTAATAAAGAGTACATTTCCAGCTACAATGTTACATGAAGATGGACAGATACAACTATAGGCGACAATATATTACCGTGGAGTGATGAGGGAACAATAAGTAACTCAAGAAAACCATTCTAGTAAATACCAAATAAATAACTTAGCTATTACGCACTAAGAAAAAGATAAGATAGATAATAGATATTGATTTTATACTTAAGTGTATCATGCGAACACTATGCCCTTTAACTTTCCGCTTAATATATACCTCTAGAGACTCGTAGCTTAGCGCCATTATACCCGTATGTTTTCATCATCAACATGGCATCGTCATGCCATGTTTGCAGAATAAACCTGTATTTGACCAGGGAAAACTGCAGATAATGGTACTATATAGTTAAAAGTTTCCCATAAGGTGATATTCATACCTATCTTTCGAACCACTTATAACTTAAGAAGTTCTGGCGGTTTTCTCTTAGCAGGAACATTCTTCTATAGATTTATAATACCTCTAATATTTTTGAAAACCGAGTTTTATATTTCTAAAAATCCCATTTAATAAAACAGAAGATATCTCCTGACAAAGATTAACTTTAAAACAACCCTTCTTTAAGCGCATTAAATCGAAATCAAGCTCTCTTATCTTAATCCTATCTTTTTCTTGCAAACTTGTAGAGTATTATTGAAAGAATTATCGTTAAGCCATATATGAGATTCGTCCAAAATCCCGTTGCTCCGGCCGCTATTAATCCCGTGCTTATCCATCCTAACATATAGGAGCCTATAAATGAGCCGAAAAGTGTTCCCACACCTCCTCCAGGCGGATTTCCTCCTAAAAATATAGCTGCTAATGCGACAAGCAAGTACCCTTCTCCTGTACTTGGCCAGAAGGTTAACAAAAGTAATGAATTCATTATTCCAACTAAAGATGATGATGTACCAGCTATTATATAAGCAATAGTTTTTGCCTTAACAGGACTTATGCCCATCATTTTTGCGCTTTCTATATTATCTCCGACGGCGTAAATGTGTGCACCAATTTTATGCCTATTTAAAATAAACCAAAAGAAGATCAAAATGGCGAAAGACCATATTACTTGAATTGGAAGATCCCCTATTTTACCCACAAGAATATACCGCAAAAACGTATCTGAAGTATCCACTAGGGAGGAGCCAAATCCTTCGGTAAGCACCATTATGAACCCCCTCCAAAAGAAGTTTGTTCCTAAAGTCGCTATCATTGAAACGATACCAGCTTTAGTTACTAAAATACCATTTAAAGCCCCGGCAAGAGAGCCCACAAGTAAACCACCAAGCAAAGAAAGGGCCTCATTATGTGTTAAGAGCCATATTCGCGTAAATGCAAAGGCACCTAACCCCGCTATTGAGGCAAAGGAAAGATCTATTTCGCCACTGATTATAACGAAAGTTATCCCCATGGCTATAATAGCTGTGAATGGAGCCACGGTAAGAATAGATATATAAGTAGCTGGTTTTAGGAAAGCTGTTGGGGAAAGAATCAAAAATGCTATACATAGTCCTAAATAAGCCGATAAAATAACTATTTGGAGAGAATACGATTCCCAAAGTCTTTTGAATCCATTGTAAAGAGAGAAGTTCATATTATCCTCCTCTTGCAATCGCAACCAATTTATCAGCAAGAGTATTTAAATCTATGTCTTTTTTAAAGAACTCAGCAACGCACTTTCCTCGGTCTAGAACTACGAATCTATCTGCAACCGGATATACGTGATAGATGTTATGGGTAATGAAAATACAAGATTTACCTCTCTCTTTTATCTCTCTCACAAAGTCAAGAACTTTTTGTGTTTCAAAGAGCGATAAGCCAACAGTAGGCTCGTCAAGAATTATGAGCTCTGCGTTAAAGTAGAGAGATCTTGCTATTGCTACACCTTGTTTTTCTCCTCCAGACATATATTTAACTATGGAGTCAGGTGTAACAGCTGATGAAGTGAAGCCTAATGTTTTCATAAGTTTTTCTGTCTCCAATTTTTGCTCCTTTACTTTAAGAAAACCCAATTTATTTGTGAGCTCTCTTCCCAAAAATATATTTCTCCATAGTGGCTGGCGTTCAACTAACGCTCTTTCTTGGAAAACGGTTACAATCCCTAGTTCCCTAGCTTTTTGGACTGTGAGTTTATCTATTTTCTCTCCTCTCCAATATATGCTGCCCTTATCTGGCGGAAAAACTCCTGAAAGAATTTTTATTAGTGTTGATTTACCTGCTCCGTTATCTCCCACTAAGCCAACGATCTCATTATGGTTAACTTGAAAATTGACGCCTCGAAGTGCATGAACTTTGCCAAAGAATTTATGGATATCTTTAGCTTCTAGCAAGGGCTCCACTTTAGCTCACCTTTTGTTCTTTCACTTACTATCTATATCCAGCCTTTACTAATTCCTCAAGGTAGAAGTAGTTAGTTTCATCTATTAAGGCGCCTCCAGTATCAATATAGAGTCCTGCTATTTTATACTTAACAGTTAAGCATGCTTGCAGAATTGGTAAGAATCCTTGGAGAAGAGGTTGCTGATCTAGTGTTAGCTGAACGTATCCTTTCTTGAAGGCCTCAAGAACCCCTGGATTTAAGTCAAACCCTATATTTATTATTTCTCCCGCTTTCTTACCAGCTGCCTCCATATACATTGGAGCAGCCGCCAACATTTGACCTCCGGGATATACGATGATTTTAACATCTGGATTCGCGGCGAGATAACCTGTAATTTCAGGTATTGCCCTGGCTGGGTCAGCAGCCCAGCCTTTTCCCGTTGAGTCTATCCAGCCGACTTTTAGGCCAGCTTCCTGAAACGTTAACCCAACGGAGTATTCTCTCCACATACGGCCTGGAGAACCAAGAGGACATATAACTAAGGCATGATCTCCCGGCTTGAGATTAAACTTCTTTAGAGCAGCTGTTGCTAATAGGCGGCCACTTGCATTTAAATCTTGACCTACATAGCCCATTCCTTCAGCGGCGTATTTCGCCCGTATCCTAGGCAAATCAACATTTATAAGAGTTACAACTATTCCTTTTCGCCTAGCCTCATCAATTAAATCCTTGAGTGCAGCTTCTCCAGGATGCCCCATCATACAAATAGCATCTGGCTCTCTTGCAACAGCATCTCTAAATTGTTCAACCATTTTCTCCGCTAACCAGCCTGAGAAGACATATTCTACCTTACATCCCAAAATGGCTTCTGCAAGTTTCGCACCTTGATAAACTATTGAAGCAAACACATCTCCAGGGTCACCTCCACAGAAGAATACAATCTTAATATCTTTGAAAGGTCTCGGTATTGCAGCTAGTGTAGCATTTAATTGCGATACAAGGTTTTCTAATTCCGCTATTCTAGCCTGCAAGGCTGGCACCTCAGCAACTTCTGGGGGAGTCGGCTTAAGAAACCATACTGCGGTCCCTACAATAATTGCAGTTAAAACTACACTTAATACTGTACGATAGATTTCTTTCATTGTTCCACCTTCTCTAAGCTTTAAATTTTTTTAAATTAAAAACTCATATTTAAATTTTATTCGTTCTATCATAAGCACCAATCTCTTATCAATACCAGCGGATACATAGATATGATTTACAACCACTATATATCCCCCACCCAAAGGGGAGATTAGAGACGCCCTCAAAGTCCCCACGAAGGGAAAAACAGGGGTCAAGGTTGACCAAAACATCAAAAACAAAGTTAAGGCCCCTCAAGACTAAAAAACCTCTAGAAAACCGGTTTACACGATAATTGACATAACTTCTCCCTTAAAATAGCCCTTATAACTTCATCATAAGTTTTGACATTCATCCCTCCTCATGAGATCCTTCAGCGAGGAGGATGAAGGATTGTGATAAAAAGCTGTTAAAGTAAAGATATTAATTTATTAGCTGAAGAAGTTTGTAATGGCAAGCTAATGATAGTTGGGGTTATAAAATAGAAAATTTTTGCTATTACATTAGCTTCTCCGCTTAAGGGGCTCACGGACGCTGAGAAGTCGTTAATATAGGCGGTTAGGCTGTTCGACCTAGATATCCCTCCGCCTGAAGCTGCCTGAGGCTGTATGAGGACGACTTAGACAGGTCGGTGCATTTATTGTCCCGCTCTGGGATGTTTATTTGAGCCAACGCTCACCC
>JAWAXL010000037.1:0-14217 GCA_038820405.1 Bathyarchaeia archaeon | reverse complement strand
AGTTACATTTAGATCAACCATAAGCGTCCTCAAATCCCTGTTATTTATTCCGATCATATCAGCCTCAGTTGAAAGGGCTAGCTTAAATTCTTCAGGCGTATGAGTTTCTAGAAGGACTTCTAAACCGCAACTATGTGAGTACTCAATCATGTCATCTAGGCTAGCCTCACAGTAGCCCCGTTCAAAAAGGGCAACTATTAAGAGGACTACGTTCGCGCCCGCCTCCCAAGCAGTCTCGATCTGCCGCATACCCACTATGATATCCTTCATTAAAATTGGAGCTTCAACGACCATGCTGACTCTAGATAGATTTTCTATGGAGCCGGAAAAGTATATTGGTTCAGTTAACATTGATAGCCCAACCGCACCTGCCTCAATCATGCTCTTAGCTATGAATTCAACGTCCCTTGGGGCTCTTAGAGGCCCCATTGATGGGGAGGCAAACTTAATCTCTGATATGATGGGGGCTTTTGATCCGCCCAAGGTTACTATAGCATTTTTTAGGCTTCTTCTCCTACCGGGCCTAGGGGCTTCTATGCGACGGTAGTAGCCTTCCTGCAAATTCTTCCATGCAGCCGCAGCCAATTTATCTAGGAAGTCACCCATATCTCCTCTCCATCTCCTCAAGAGTTGAGAGCGAGCCACCGTAGAATTTAATTAGGCTCTTAAGTTTCTTGTAGGCTGAGCCGCTGGCGATGGATTCTAGGGCCAATTCGATACCATCCTTAAAATTATCTGCTTTTCCGCCCACAACTAGCGCTGCCGAGGAGTTCGCGATGAGCATTCTTAGCTTTGGATCACTTAGATCGGGCTTACAGTAGAGTAGTTTAAATGCTATCTCGGCGCACTCATCAAGACTGCTAACCATGAGGGACAAGGGATTAGCCCCCTCTAAACCGAAGCCCCTTGGCGTAACCTCAAAAGTCTTTATCTCATCCCCTTTGAGCCATGCTATCGCTGTCTTACCAACAATCGATATCTCATCTAGGCCATCGAGTCCATGGACAACAATTGCTTCCTCACAGCCTAGGTTTCTAAGAGCCCACGCCATTGGCTCAAGCCAGGCTCTATCAAAGACGCCAAGCAACTGCGCCCTAACGTTAGCTGGGTTCACAAGTGGACCCAATATATTAAATACTGTTCTTATCGCTATTTCTTTACGTGGACCAATAGCATATTTCATTGCTGGGTGGAAGTTTGGAGCATAGATAAAGCCTATGCCTATTTCCTCAATAGATTTCTGAACTTCCTCAGCCCCAACATTAAGCTTTAATCCAAGACGCTCGAGAAGGTCAGCGCTCCCAGCCATACTTGTGATGGAGCGGTTTCCATGTTTAGCAACTGGGACACCAGCCCCAGCTACGATAAAGGCTGCTAGAGTGCTCACATTGAATGTCTTTATTTTGTCGCCGCCAGTTCCACACGTGTCTATTAGCCTACCATTAACGTTTGGTCTTATTTGGATGCAGAGTTCCCTCATGGCTGAGGCGAATGCCGATATTTCCTCAACAGTTTCACCTTTCATCCTTAGGGCTGTGATGAAGGCTGCTATCTGCGCTGGTGTAGCCTTACCAGTCATTATCTCCTTCATAGCCCCGTAAGCTTCTTGGTACGAGAGATTTATGCCCTCAACGACCTTCTTTATACAATCAACTATCATGTCTAACCCCAAAATCAAGGAAGTTTTTTATAATCTTCTTTCCCTCAGAAGTGAGAATTGACTCCGGATGGAATTGAACGCCCTCTATTGGGTAATTTTTGTGGCGTACCCCCATGATCTCACCATCATCAAGCGACCTCGCTGTAACTTTAAGGCACGTAGGAAGCGTGCCCTCCTCACCAACCAGAGAGTGGTATCTAGTTGCCCTAAACGGATTCTCAACCCCCCTGAAGATGCTGAGACCATCATGCGCTATGAGACTCGTTTTACCATGCATGATCTTCTTGGCTCGCACAATTCTGCCGCCGAATGCATATATTATACCCTGGTGGCCGAGGCAGACGCCTAATGTGGGTACATATTTGCTTAGGCTTGTTAGAAGATCTAGGCATACACCAAAATATTTCCTGTTAGCTGGGTGGCTCGGTCCGGGCGATAAGATAATTCTATCTGGATCTATCTTAATGGTATCTTCAAGGGTAACTTCGTTGCTTCTATAGACTAGTGGTTCACCGCCGAGTTCGCCTACATACTGGGAGAGATTATATATGAAGGAGTCGTAGTTGTCTATTATAAGGACCTTCACATCATTCAACCTCCTCCAAAGCCTTAATCAGGGCTCTAGCCTTAAACTCTGTCTCCATCCATTCTCCCTCGGGGGTTGAGTCTGCAACGATCCCGCTGCCAACTTGTATATGAAACTTATTATCTTTGGCGAAGAGAGCCCTTATCGTTATTGCGAAGTCCATATTTCCGTTATATGAGAAGTAGCCGACTGCACCAGCATATGGCCCCCTACGGAACATCTCCAACTCATCAATTATCTCCATAGCCCTAACCTTAGGGGCGCCAGAAACGGTACCAGCTGGAAAAGCAGCTTTGAAGGTATCGAAGCAATCAAGTCCCTTCCTCAGCCTTCCAACAACCCTTGAGACAATATGCTGGACATGGCTATATCTATAAATCTTTATAAATTCTGTGACAGTAACGCTTCCGTATTCAGAAACCTTGCCAATATCGTTTCTAGCGAGATCTAGGAGCATCACATGCTCGGCCAACTCTTTAGGATCGGTGATCAGATCATTCTCAAATTTTTTATCTCTCTCCGGATCACCAGTTACAGGTCTTGTTCCAGCTATAGGGCAAGTTTCTACAACACCATCTCTAACTCTAATGAGGGTCTCGGGGCTTGATCCAATTATGAAACGTTTTCCCATTTCTATAAAGAACATGTAGGGAGATGGATTAATTTTCCTGAGATTCAAATAGAATTTTTCGAAACCTCCTCTAAAATCTGCTGAAAACCTCTTCGATAGGACAACTTGAATAACGTCCCCCGAATAGATATATTCTTTAGCCCTCTCTATCATCTTGTTGTAACAATCTTCATCTATATTAACTCTTAGTGTAGTGAAATTTAAGCCTGAGATCTCTACTGGCTTATTTATATGCGCTAAAACCTCACTATAACGATCCTTATCCTTATAAAAGTAAAAGGCTTCGCGGCTCTCGTGATCGAAGATTAGGCCATCATTATATATTCCCATTTCAATGTCAGGGAAACCTAAATCATCTATAGAGGTAATTGGCAGCTTCTCCCAATAGCGTACAGCATCGTAGGAAATATACCCAACTGCCCCTCCAACATATCTAAAGGCATTTGAGGAAGACCCTGTCTTCAGTAAAGCCTTAATGGGTTCAAGTGGGTCGCTAACTCTAAAATGGTCTTTGTTAATAGTGGCAATACCATCTTTAACACTAATGGTGACTTCTGGATCAAAACCAATAAATGAGAATTTAGCCGACTCCATACGGGAATCATTTCCCAGAGACTCTAAAAGAAAAGTGCTCTCGTAATCTTCACAAATTTTTAAGAATGTTACCGCTGGAGACCTATATGGTATTTTCTTGAACTTTATAGGTTTAGAGATCTTACTGTCAATAGATTCCTTAATGCCAAAGTATATCGCCCATATGCCCTCACTATACACAACAGTGCAGAGATGTATTATTTAAATCTTTTTTGGACATTTTTGTCCATAGGATTTTTGTGGCTAAGAAAATGGTGAAATTGCTCATAAAGGATGTTATAGCATTTTCCTCTTCGGCCCCTCTTAATAGGATAAATGCGATCTTTCTTTTCAGATGGAAATGGCTAACCAAAAATTTTATATTTTTGGGTACTCAGAGTACTTTTGGTGAGTTTTTTGAAGAGGCCGCTATGGCAACCCTCTCTTGAGCATATAGAAAATGCTAATGTGACGAAGTTTATTGATTTTGTAAATGAGAAGTACGAGCTTGATATAGATCCATACGCGCCTGGCTCATACTTTCAATTATACGATTGGTCTATTGAGAAAGTAGAGGATTTTTGGTCAGCCGTTTGGAAGTTTACTGGAATTAAGTATTCCCAAGCGTATACTAAGATTGTTGACGATATAACTAAGTTTCCAGGGGCAAAATGGTTTATAGGTGCTAAACTGAATTTTGCTGAAAATCTGCTAAGATATAGGGATGGGTATCCAGCTCTAATATTTAGAGGGGAAAATAAAGGTCCCATCAGGTTGACTTATGCAGATTTATACAGATTAGTTGCACGTCTAGCTAATTCGCTTAGAGAAATCGGTGTTCAACCAGGTGACCGTGTTTGTGCATTTATGCCAAATATAATTGAGACTTGTGTTGCTATGCTCGCCGCGGCTAGTGTTGGAGCGATATGGTCCTCCTGTGGTACAGAGCTAGGGGCAAGCACAGTTATAGATCGCATTGAGCAGATAGAGCCAAAAGTTTTGTTTACAGTTGATGGTTACTGGTATAAAGGACAATCTTTTAATATAATAGACACTGTCAAGAAGATTGTGGAAAATGTTCCATCACTTGAGAGAGTTATTGTAGTTCCTTATTTTAAAGAGAAACCTAACATTGATGTGATATCTAACTCTGTTCTTTATGATGACTTTTTATCCTCAAAAGAAGAAATAGTGTTTGAGCAGGTTTCATCTGATCATCCAATATATATTATGTTTTCATCTGGAACCACAGGTAAGCCAAAATGCATGGTTCAGGGATGCGCTGGGATCTTAATAAATCATCTTAAAGAACTAGTCATACACACAGATTTGAAGCGAGAGGACAAGATAATCTACATTACGTCGCCAAGCTGGATGATGTGGAATTGGCTTATGAGCTCCTTGGCTGCTGGCGCAACAATAATATTGTATGATGGTAATCCTCTTTACCCTGATTGGAGAACAATGTGGAAAATCGTTGAGGAGGAGAAGGTAACAATCTTTGGATGTAGCGCAAGCTACATTAATGCTCTAAGAGGGGCTAATGCGACGCCAAAAAAGGAATTTGATTTCTCCTCTCTGCGTCAATTATCCCAAACTGGGTCACCCCTCTCAGCAGATGGTTTCAGATGGGTTTATGAGGAAATTAAAGATGATCTGCATTTTAATTCTATCTCTGGTGGCACAGATATTAATGGTTGCTTCGCCATAGGAACCCCCACCCTCCCAGTTTATGCTGGTGAACTTCAAGCTCCAGGATTAGGTATGAAGGTAAAAGTATATGATGAGGTAGGTAATGTCATATATGACAGAGAAGGCGAGCTTGTTTGTGAAATGCCAGCGCCCTCAATGCCCCTTTACTTCTGGAATGATATGAATAATGAGAAATATTTGGATACTTACTTCAGGTTCTACCCAAATAAGAATGTTTGGAGACATGGAGACTGGGCAATCTTTCACAGCGATACGCATGGAATAACAATTTTAGGGAGATCAGACGCTACTCTGAAGTCTTCAGGCGTCCGCATAGGCACAGCTGAAATATACAGCATTGTGGAAAAGTTACCTGAGATAGTTGATAGCCTAGCTGTTGGGCAATATTGGAAAGGTGATCAACGAATAATACTCTTCGTTAAACTTAAGCCAGGCTACACTTTAACTGAGGAACTGAAAAATAAGATAAAGAAAACACTACGTAAGGAGGCTTCCCCTCGACACGTCCCTGCAATAATTATGGAGGCTCCAGACATACCATATACTTTTAACATGAAGAAGATCGAGATAGCAGTTATGAATATAATAAATGGCAGGCCGACCACTAATAGAGATGCTATAGTTAATCCTGAGTCGCTAAGCTACTTTGAGAAAATAGCCAAAGAACTTCAAAAAGATGTGATTTAATAAAAATTCAATTAGTACTTGACTTTGTTAGTTCAATCTCTCATAATATTCTTATTAATTACTTTGGATGCTAACGCGGAGCTTAAGGACCCTTTTTAATCTCCACTGTTCCGGAAGAAAAGCTAAAGACTGAATATTGAGGGTTCTAACGTTAATTTCTTAATTATAAATAATAAATAAAAAAGAAAAATTATTTTAGTTTATTCGGATGGAACAAGGTGATAAATTATATACCCCTCAGGTTCTCGCTTTACCGTCACTAAACGTACTTTCATTCTCGGTTTCACTTTTTTGGGGTCATCTACGTCCAGCCAAGCTAGGACTCTTACACCCTCTTTCATTTCCACTATTCCAACGCTATAATCTTTGTAGTGAGCGAAAGACGAAGGCTTGACATAAATTGTGGTAAACGTTATAAGTTCACCTTCACCGCTTAACTCAACCCATTCCATATCTGATGATTGGCATTTAGAACAGTCGGCTTGTGGCGGGAAATATTTTTCACCGCATCCCTTGCACCTTGTCATATATATTTTCCCATCTCTTAGTCCCTCAAAGAACTTTTGAACTTTCGCTATTCCAAACTGAAATCTTAATGGAAGTTCTCGCATGCTAACATACATAGGATTCTTTGTTCTCTCTTCTTCAATTATGGGTAATTTTTTTTCCACCACAGCTTTTTTGGCTTTTTCAAATAATTCAGACATACATTAACTCACCCCTACTCAGATGGTTTTTGTAAGGATAATATCGTTATATATGCATAATGTCCAGTTCCGCCAATATTATGGGCTAAAGCTCTACCATTCTTGATCGTAGCTTGAGCCTTTGGGCTCGTGATTTTGCCAAATTCCTGTCGGAGCTGTTTCGTTAATGTGTAAATCATAGAGACCCCTGTAGCACCAATGGGGTGACCCTTAGCTTTTAGACCTCCATCGAGGTTTACTGGCATTAGCCCACCATTATACGTTTGTTTCTCTCTGACTAATTTTACTCCCTCACCCCTCTTACAGAATCCTAAGTCTTCATAAGCCATTATCTCAGCTATAGTAAAGCAATCGTGGACGCAGGCCACATCAAAATATTTAGCAGATCTCTCATAATCTATATTAGCCCTCTTATAAGCTTGCTTGGCCGCCTCGACCGCTGATTCTAAACCTGTATACTCAAGTTTTTGAAACATATCCCTTTTACTGAGACTTGAGGTGCCTGTTGCTACTCCTATGGCACTTATCCAGATAGGTGTATCCGTAAGCTTTTTTGCAATTTCCTCACTTGCAAAGATCGCTGCAGCCGAACCATCCGTTATTGGGGAGCAATCAAAGAGCTTAAGAGGCCACGCTATATACCTCGATCGTCTAACCGTTTCAACCGTTATCTCCTGTCTGAACTGGGCTTTAGGATTCATAGAGGCATAATAATGATTTTTAACAGCTACTTCCGCTAGGTCATCTTCTGTTGCACCATACTTCCACATATAGCTTGTTGCATGTAACGCATAATATCCTGGAAAAGTTAATCCAAAGTTTTCAAATTCCCAAAAATAGTTTCCAGCTCTTCCTATAAGTTCAACTAGAATTGGTGTTGTAGATTCATACATCTTCTCTATGCCCAGAGCCATTGCAATATCTACATAGCCGCTCGCTACCATATTATACGCTATAGCCACTGCTGCGCTCCCACTGGCACATGCAGCCTCAGTTCTCAAGCTCCCTTTTGGAAGCGTTCTGCAGTACTCAGAGCATAAAACGGCTGGTAGAATCTCAGCACTCCACCCACCAAAACAGCCTACAACGAGGAATTCTATATCTTTTACCGTAAGATCAGCATCTTTTAAAGCCTCATTAACCGCCTCCCAAGCAAGCTCATCCATTCTAACATCATATCTATATCCGAAACTACTACAACCCACGCCGACAACTGCAACATTACGCAAACTAAACACCCCATATAAAAACTTTAGGTTATATAGCTTGAAAAGCTTTTTTCATCTAGCGAAATTTCTTTCATCACTCATCTAGTTTTGCCAAGATACGGGAAGAGAATTGAGGGCAAAAAATAAGTATTCAGAAATTACGAATAAAAGGTAGAGGGGATTTAAAAAATGAAAATTGGGGTTAAGAAACTCTATCTTTTGGATCTTGGATGGCTTGCTGGTGAAGTAGGGTGGTTTCTCCCAGCCGCAAGAACATATCAGGAAAGAGATATAGCTAAACCAGAGAAGTGGTTTGATGTGCCTGTTTCAGCGGTAGTGGTTGAGCATGAATATGGATACGTATTATTTGATACAGGTTTCCATCCAGATGCAGCGAAAGTTTGGCCTAAAGAACGATTCGACGTCTTCCCTGTAACCAAATATTCAGATGAAAACAAACTAGAAAATCAGTTAAAATTAATGGGTTTATCGCCAAAAGACATATCCGTGGTCATATTTTCACATTTACATTTAGACCACGCAGGCGGGGCACTCCTATTTAAGGATCTAAAGACCCCATTAGTTGCACATAAGAAAGAATTGAGCTATGCCCTATATGCAAACTGGATAGGAAAACCTGGTGCATATGGATGGGTTGATCTTGAGCCGCTCAGAGGAGCACCGTGGATTTGTTTTGAGGGGGAAACTCTTGAGGTCTTTCCAGGCATCGACCTTATATGGGTGGGTGGACATACACCGGGAAGCATTATTATGCGCGTAACCACGAACCATGGAAGCACGTACATCTTTACGGGCGACTTTGTACACTACCTGAAGAGCTGGAGATGGAGACTAAGGGATGGCTGCTAGGAGATGCTGATGAATATTACACAAGCATAAGAAAGATCAAGTTATTAGCAATGAGGCCAAAAACTCACATAGTAGTGAGCCATGACCCCAAGTTATGTGAGAAGTATCAAAAGGCGCCAAAAAGCATTAATTAAAATTCCTTCTCTATAAAAAGCGCTTTTTCATTTTTCTGCTAAGCATAATTAAGCCTAAGGATTACTCCAAAACCTCCCCAAATATGATATATCTTCATCCTTTTTTGAAAGAAGCTAATCGTAATATTATTGAAAATCTTAATTGCTGGCTCCCTTCGTTAATCCAGAACTCCAGAACCCATCTAGAGGGGCTTTAGGTATAAGGAGGGATTTCATCCCAATTTTAGTTCTCTCTACGGAGAAAAAGCATTTATAGGTTGGGGATATAAGTTCTCCTATGCTCCTCTATCTTCCTCCAGAAAAAATGTTTCAGTAGCTACTAATGTCTATGTTGCTTCGACAATATATGTGATTTTTAAAGAGTCTTCTGAAAGGATTCATATTAAGGAACATGCACTTTATTTATCTAACTAAATAATTAATATACACCATATTCTTTAACTGCATCGATAGCTGCTTTGACATTTTCTGGTCTTGCCTCATCTGGTATTCCGCCGACGCTACTGCCAACAAATATAAAAGCTCCTGCTTGTTTAACTTCCTCTAAGAGATTTTTAACTTCCCGCTTAACTATTTCTGGTTCTCCAACGATATAATGAGATGGATGGATACAACCCATTAGCACGACATGATCCTCCAGAATGTTCCGTGCTTTTTTCAAGTCTATTTTTTCAAGTTGAACTAATACTTTACCCTTCGGCAACTCAAGCAAATATCTAATGAAGGGTGTGAAATCACCCTCAAGAAAAAGAAGTGGTAACAATTCTTTCCTAACTAACGTGTCAACTATTTCTTTAAGGCTTGGCCAGTAATATCTTTCAAATAATCTTGGTGGAAGCATTTCATTAAGATGCATCGGTATAAATATTAACGTCTTTTTTATATCAAAAAATTTTCTCCAATAATCGCTATTCTAGAAGTATTCAAAGCAGTCTTTACCAATTGTTTAATTAGCGCCTCTATAGATTTTTCGACAGCATCTGGAAAACGATATAAATCAGTAAGAGTATGAGTTACATGTCTCATAAAATCGGCTATGAAATCTAGAGGAACACTGGTCATCCCCATCGGGATTAAAGGATACCCAAGCTCTTTCAACTTAATAAACAAATTTTCAGCAGATTTTCTTAGTTTTAAACTTTCGTATCCAAACATAAACCATGCTGCATTATACGTTGCTGAGCCGGGTTCTTCAAGTCTTTTACAAGCCCTTGGCAACAAAACTTCATTAAGGAAACCTATAGGATCATCTATCAGACTTTTATATTCTTCAGCCTCCATAAATTTTCCACCAATAACCTGAGGGGCAACATTCGCAGGTAGTTCGCATCCAGTCCATTTACTCCATTTATCCTGAAAAATCTCATGAATGTTTTTTGTTATAAATGGGTTAATCATTAACCCCGTTTCCGGAGAATCGCACAGCGCAGTAATAAAAACTATGCCAAGTCCAAGACCAAACTCGGGTCTAAGTCCATCAAAGTCGAAGCCCTCCGCCACCTTTATGAAAGCGCTTACCTGCTTTTCGTAATCGGAGAAAAACTCAGAGTACGACATATTCATATAACGGGCTGGAAACCATCGACAGATTGGCCAGAAGGGTACCCTATCGACTCTCTTATTTAAAATAGCGCCCTCCAGTCTAGCAACTTTACGTTTACGGATCTCTTCCAAGTCATACTTATTTGTGCTCAAAGAAACTCCCTCCCTCCTTTAGGAGTAGCTGTTTACAAAGTTTTACTCCTCTAACTGCATTATCAGTCCACGTATCAGCTCCTACGTAATGCATCACGTCTTCATTCATTCTTCCGCCACCTATTATGATTTTAACTTTTTCCCTTAAACTTGTCTCCTTTATCTTTTCCACAACCTTCTTCATCGACTCAATAGCTACTGTAAGAAGCCCAGACATGCCAACGATCTCAGGCTGAAAGTTTTTAATCGCCTCAACAAACTTTTCCGCGGGAACATCGACGCCAAGATCAAGGACTTCAAACCCCGCCGATTCTAACAAAGCAATTGCAATGTTTTTTCCAATATCATGTATATCACCTTCTACGGTCCCTATTACAATTCTACCTAAAATCCTTCGTTTAGCGCTGCTAAGCTTGGGTTTAATTAACGCAGTAATCTCTTTTAGGATCTCTCCAGCCATGATGAGATCAGAAATAAAGTATTCTCCCTTTTCAAACTTCTTACCAATTTCCTCAGGTGCTAAATGTAGCGCCTCAAGAATATTAGATGGATCCATACCCTCATTAAGCAATTCGTTAGCAAAATCAATTGCTCTTTTTTCGTCCAAGGTTACTACAGCATCTATAAACTCTTCTATATTCATGATCTCACAATACTATTATTTTTATCTTCATTATAAAATTTTCCAAGTATATAGATCCGAATTTTAATGCACAGAAAAGAAAAGATTTATCCTCTCCCATGATAGAAATTCATTTGATACATGCTTGTCTTGGCGGGGGTGTCCGAGTGGTCAAAGGAGGCAGGCTTAGGACCTGCTGCCGTAGGGCTGCGTGGGTTCGAACCCCACCCCCCGCACCATTTATATACTCTGGAATAAACCCTTGGCACCCGTATGACTTCCTCCTGAAGAACTTTAGGTCCTAATGCTCCTCCACTCTCAGTTGTCACTCAACTTCTGACATTATTACTGTCTTAGACACCTATGTACCTTAGAACTTTTGTAGGCCGTTATGATGATAATGTTTTCGTCTTCATATCTGTAGTAGACCACTAAAACCTGATCGTTAATCTTCTTTATCACCTTTTTCTATCTCCTAGATCTCTAGATTTTATCAGGGTTTATTATGCAGGCAATAACTTTTTATTTTTAATGGCTCTGGTGGTTTTCTCGGAAAAGACGGAGAAAACGATCCTTGCAATGCTTCTGCAAGTATTTTAGCGCAAGCAGATTCCGGCCCCACCACCAGAAAACTGGATTCTGTTAGCAGCGGACCCTGACGAGGGAGCCGGGACGAATCTTAAGAGTATTTATGGTCAAGTATACTCTGGGACTCTATATTTTAAAGTGGAGCATTGGAGGCCATGGACGACAATAAGTGATATGGATACTGGAATCTTTATAGGCGTTGATAGAAATCCGAGCACGGGATGCCACGATGGAACCTACCCCAGATGAAGTACGGGCATAGGGGCAGACTACATAATTGTAGTTGGTTTGAAAGGAAACTCTATGTGGAAGTGGGATCCCGATACAAATTGGTGGGATATTTAATATCATAACCTTTAGCTTACCTAGATGCGCCTAATAACACTAGTGTCTTTATCGTGGGCGTGTATCCTGCTGACCTTGAAGCAAACGGAACCATCGATATAGCCGTAGCTGATCCTCTTTCAAATTGGGACTGGATGCCAGATACAGGACACTTCACTCTCCAATTAGCTGCATCACCTGTCGGAGGCATAATCGTCCCTGAAAGCAGCCTTCCGGCAGATACTGATGATACTAATCATATTTATAGCACCCGTAAGCGCCATAATAACAGTAAAGACGCAGATAATAAAATCATGAAAATAAGGCAGATTAGTCTCAACTTTCCTTTCCCCTTCTTCTTTCTCCTATTTAGTTTTTTAGGCATCTTCCTCTCCTTGCGCATCAATGTCCCATCTATTAGTGGGCTTTAATCCAGACCTAAATGTCAGCACTACCCTAGTGACAAGAGAAAAAAGAAGAGGGGTTTGCGTGAGATATCACTAGCTAGTGATAAGTTCAAATTCACTAGCTCCACCATTACTAAGTTTGAAACAGCGAACCCAAGACTCTTCATAGATTTGGTGGGTTCGGTTAGTAAAGCAACTGCGCTTATATATTTCTCCGATTAAGGTCTAAGACATGTAATTTGTTTATTTTAACTTTAAGTATGAAGAAGTTTAAATATGAGTAATACAAAATCATACTTTTGTGGTTAGAATGAGAATTCGAAGGAGAGTTGGGGAAAAAGGTCAAATTGTGATTCCCGAGATTGTGAGGGAGTATATTGGTATTAAACCAGGAGACGAAGTAGTTATGGAGGTTAAGGAGAAAGAGTTGATTATAACACCTGGAGTGAGCCCTGAAGAGTTTGTTGAAGGTTTTTGTTCGGTAGTTAAGCGGAAATTAACCAGTAAGATAGATCTTGAAAGGTTAATTGAGCAAGAGGTTGAGGAGAGATTTGCTTTACATTGATTCGAACGTCTTTCTATACCCCATTATTTATGAGGTTGGAGCGGTTGAGGAAGCGAAGAGGTCAAGAGGTCTTCTTTTAAGAATTGCTTTTGGAGATGTTGAAGCTACACCTCCATTGTTACATGGGATGAGATTGTTTAGGTTGTGAGAAGAATTTTTCGGTTTAGAACCATCCATAGAGTAGGGTAAACGTTTTCTGACCTTTCCAAATTTAAAGTTTTTAGCAGTTAAAAAGAGCATAGTTTTAAGAGCACAGGAGATTTTGGAGAAATATAGAGTTAAACCGAGAGATGCTATTCACGCTGCAACATCCATAGAAAACAAAATGACAAACATCGCAAGTTTCGATAAAAGACTTTGACATTATAAGGGAGATAAAAAGAATTGAACCATAATGCTTGGAGAGAATCGAAAAAGCCTTAATCAAGAATAAGAATTCATCTATGACTGATACTGTCTAGTAAGCCATGGATGAATGGATGTTTTCAACAGTAACTGTTGCAGAATTCATAGAATAGAATCTTTTTCTCTTATATTTTTTTAAGTTAGGAATTGAGGAAGAAGCTTTTTAGTTCTTTAACCGGTTTGTTTTATTAGAGAAAAGTTTCGGGGTTTTCTGGATTTTATTTTGTTAGTGATGATTTTGATAGTGTTCGATTATCCACATCTATCCTGTGAACTCGCCTTTCTGTATCCACTCTACATTTATGATGCAGAGAAGCCATGTTTAGGGGATGCGCATGCAATATTCCATGCCCAAATCAAAATCCATTCTCTTGGAGACAAAAGGGTTTCGATGGGCGCCTAAAATATGATAGACCTCCTAATCACATCTCAATAAATAGGATTGTGAGCGTAAGGTGTAGAATAGATATGGGGGCTTAGCGTGATACTGAGCCTCTTGATGACGCATTTGCACGTGAGAAAAAATTATAGAAAGACGAAGACTTCAAACAAGATGAAACTTGTATTCGTTTGGCTTAAGCAAAGTGAGGGAAAAATAAATAATTTCCTTTAAACCTAAAAATGGGGCAAACAGAAAAAGAGAGGAGAAGTTATGGGAGATATTTCTAGCTGTGGTGGGCTCGAAACCCGCACCACAACATGAAAATTATGAAGGGGATTCGTTCAAGGCAAAAGTCCCTTTTAATGCCTCGGTTTTCTGAATAAATATTTTGACACCGTCAACCTCACAGACATACTCGAAGCCAGCTCCCACTAAAACGTATGTCTCCCGACGATCTTAG
>JAWAXL010000036.1:0-14396 GCA_038820405.1 Bathyarchaeia archaeon | reverse complement strand
GTGTCGGTATCCCATTAGCTCTAAAAATTGACTTTGCTAAGCCTTTATCTTTACATAATCCGAGAGTTAAGGGCGTTGAACCAGTATATGGTATCCCAAGAAGTTCTAATATTGATGGAATGTGCATTTCAAGATTACTATCACCCATGTAGCCTTCAGCCAAATTTATAATAACATTTGGCTTATACGCTTTTAGAGCTTTAATAACCTCCTCCAGATCATTTTTTATGGGAAATAGATTATGGTTAACATCAAGATTTATAAGGGCTTTTTGAACAGCGTCTACTTGGTCTAGAACCTCAACTTCAGCCAAATAGTCTATATCCTCGCCATACCGCGGCTTAGCTGGCAAATTAAAAACTATACCAATTCTAAGATTTAATAACTCTAAACTAGCAAAATTTCTGTCCTGTGTCATATTTATCTGATAAAAAGTGTTTTAGGTTATGAAAAATTTTGAGGTTAATTTTGGGAGGATAAGAAATAATAGAAGATTACCACTCTTCCTCTTCTTCCTCTTCCCACTCCTCTTCCCACTCTTCCTCTTCGCCCCAGTCCTCCCATTCTTCCTCTTCTTCCTCTTCCTCCTCTTCTCCCTTAGGTGGCGTCTTCTTTCTTGACATTATCTCACCAACCGAGATAAGTAGATGATAAGAGTCAAATAAACCTTATCCAAAAATTTTAAATGAAAACTACTAAAAAGCCTAATAAATGGCTCCACTTAAAACGGTAATTTAATAAAAAAACTAAAATTTTCAGTTATTTTTTAAGAAGAGGCAATTAAAGTAGCTTTTAGCGACAGACGTTTCAGTTTTGTTTAGTAAAGCTGTCATAATGATGCTAAGTTTTCAGAATTTAAGCATTACTTGACACCTTTCACAATCTACTTTAAAATCTTATCAGTCTCCATTAATCCTTCACTCCTTTGGAGCGACTAATATTTCTTTACTCAAAACTCTTTAACATTTAAACCGTTGAACTTCTCCCTCAAATCATCATCTGCCAATAGATTAATTCGGCTTTAGATTCTAAGGATCTATACTAATATTTCATGTAGTTTCTGAAATGATATTAATCTTTGGGGATTCATTTGAAATCGCTACCTGTCGATGCACATTGTTTGTCATGCCATCCAATCTAGAGCGTTACAATAAAAAGTAGCTGTTCCATCAACTCCTTATACCTGTTCCTTATGGTTACTTCGGTGACGTTAGCTATTTCAGCTACTTCTCTCTGTGTACGTTTCTCTCCAATCAGAACAGAGGCAATATAACTTGCTGTAGCAGCTATACCTATAGGTCCTCTACCAGACGTCAACCTAAGCTCTGATGCGACTGAAAGAATTTTATTTGCTATCTCCTCAACTTTCCCTTGCAATACCAGCTGATTTGAGAATTTAGAAATGTACTGGTTTGCCTTAAGTGGAGGTAAGGATATATCAAGTTCTCTAATAAGAAAACGATAACATCTTCCAACTTCCCTCTTACTTATATTGGCCGCGCTTGCTATCTCATCTAGCGATCTTGGTATACCGCACTGCCTACATGCTATATATACTGTGGCTGCACATATTCCCTGAATTGATCTTCCACGTATAATGCGTTTTTTAACTGCCTTTCTATAGATCACTGAACTCGTCTCAAAAACACTTTTCGGTAAAGAAAGGAGATTAGCTATCTTCGTTATTTCTGAGAGGGCGAAAGCAAGGTTTCTCTCAGAGGCATCTGAAACTCTTATTCTCCTCTGCCACTTTCTTAGCCTATATATTTGCGCCTTCTGATCCACATCAAGCCTTTTCCCCAAAACATTCTTACTATACCAGTCAATCGTTGTTGAAAGACCCTTATCATGAATTGTAAAAGTGATTGGTGCACCTGCCCTAGCTCTCTTCTCTTTCTGTTCATTATCAAAAGCCCTCCACTCTGGACCTTGATCAGCTATCTTCATGTTCACAACATAGCCACATTCCATACAGACAACTTCCGCTGCCTCATAGTCACGCATCAACTTGGTGCTACCACATTCCGGACATCGCTGAATATCGCTAAGCATGAGGGGAGAAAATGGTGTCTCCTCATCGCTCATTTCTATCTTTCCCCCTCATGTCCTTATCCTTGGGCGAAACATAAACTGGGGAATTAACGATCTTTTTCGGATCTTGCTCCTTAACTTCTATTTCAACATATGGAGACTTAATTGGGCCAAAAATATCTATGATTCGACCAATTGGCTTTCTTCTTATATCATAGACAATTGACCCGGGTTTTGGAGTAACTTTAACCTTCGCTATAGCCCTATTGCCACAGAAAATATGAAGAACTTTACCAATTTCCTCCAAGGTGACCCCACCAAAAAGAACGAATAAAATGAAAGCGATCAATTATTTAAGCATTTCTCAGGAAGAACCCCCACTGAGCTTCACTAACTCCAGCGCAATCTCCCTGAGGATCTGAGATTTACGTTTCCAAGATTTGCTAACGGTTATAAAGCCCATTCTTATCCAAGGTAGCCTAGGATAACTTGCCTCTGGACAGATTTCATAACTTAATCCAAGGTTCTTAACGGCTTTTTCAAGCATAGAGATACTTGGCGAACGAATACAAAGCCTCTTAGGTAACCTTCTACCATCTCTCCTAGACCTCAGGGCATCAAAATAGACTGCCCACAGTATTATCGCATCTTTTTTTCGCATTCTTCAATCCCAAAAATTCACTTTGCTTTCTCAACCAACACAGCATTTAATATGCCATCCTGTCCAGGTCTAGAAGTCACCTTAACTATTCCTAACGGAGTTTCTAGCAGAGAGCCTCTCGTTATCACACCTCTTCGGTCGTATTCTATATTTGCTGGATTTTTTACAACTCTTAAGATCTCAACCTTTTTCGTTTCGCCAGTTTTTGGATCTGAGACATTAACCCATTTAGCGCTTACTAATCTAACCTTTATATTGTCTCCCCTCCTTCGACTCAGCTTCACTTTATGCTCTCCTAAAACCGTCTCCGTTGGGAAAGAACCCATTTCATACTTCCGCTTTCCTCTATATGGCTTCCTCTTACCACCAGTAGGCTTCTTCTTATGCATATCGCCATGCCAAACGGACATCTCTGACCACACGCATTTTTTGAGAGGAGATTAGAGAAACTATGAATATAAACTTAGCGGGCATATTTTGTAATGCCACATAAAATTATGGAGTGACCGTAATTTGTTCTCCGCTTTTGAGTTCTTGGTCTTCTATTCTAGCAATTACCTTTCTATCCTCCTCTCCAAGTGATGCTGGCAAAGATTCCTCACCACGCTTCTCAAAAATCCTCTTTAGTTGGCGCTTCATAATCTGAAGGTTCTGGCTGAGACCAAAATAATCCGCAAAGAAATCAGTTGTCTTTAAAATATAATCTCTGCCACACTTTTCTCTGCTAATAAAGCCCATTTTAATTAACTCTCTCATGTGACTATAAGCGTGTTTACCCCTCACCTCAATAACCTGTTTCTGGGTTACTGGCTGCTTATAGGCTATATAAGAGAGCGTTCTCAGGGGGCCAACCGTTAACAGGGGTCTTATAGCGAGTCTTTTAACTTTATCAGCATACACCATCTTAAGCTGCATGACAAACCTTCCATCATCGAGCTCAAGCACCTCTATAGCGCCATTCTGTTGTTTATATTTCTCAACGAGCAGCCTAGCGAGCCTACGTGCCTTCTCCTCAGAGCGAGAGCCTATAATGCTACATAAAGTTTTTAGATCTAAAGGTCTACCAGCTACATATAATGCCGCCTCAATGAGCTTAATCTTTCCCTCTAAACTTTCTTCCGCTAAAGTCTCCTTCTTTTCAATTCGCATCACCTATACACTCCCACCGTTATTAATTTGAGCAGCTCAAGCCACCAGCATACTCATCTCATTCGATTACCTCGCTATTGAGTATTATATGTATTTCATCAGAGCCTTCATATTGCAATAATGAAACTTTACCCCTATGAGCTAAAAAAAGTAATGCTATAAATGTTCTAATGATTTCAATTTTATTTAAGCCTTTAATAAGGTTTGAAAAGGTTACGTTCTCGCCTATCTTAGAGAGCATATAAATTTTCTTAAAGAGATCACTAAGCATCTTCTCGATATCCACTAAGTAAGCGCTTATTATTGGTGTGACTTCTGGAGGTGTTAGTACTGGCTTATCTCTAATTTTAAATGATACGAGAGATTCATGCTGTAAAGTCTCTTCAAGGGCTTCAATTAGGCTCTCTAGTGTTGTTGTTGTAAGCTCGTAACGTAATGGTAGGAAGAGAGGCGGAACTATATCAACATCCTTTGCAGATTCTTTTGATTCCAGCTGATTCTGAGGCTTCTCAAATTTCAAAAGAAGGTTAGATTTTAGAAGGTATATAAAGGACGAGGAATCAAGCGCAACACCAGAAGCCCTAAAGTCCACAATATTCTTCTGCTTCATCTCCTCGAGAAAAGATAGTAATAGAAACGCTATATTAATGCTCCATGGATCGACTTTTTGTAGGCGTTGTGGATCAAAGAGTATATCCCAAGGCGGTCTAAAGTAGAATGGCTTTTCGATCTCACTCATTTTTTATAGCTCCTTAAAGGTCATTGAGACAACATGGGAAACCCCATTCTGACCATATACTCCATATACCTTATCAGCCTTGCTGATCATCTCGGGTTTAAGAGTTATGACGACGAACTGAAGCAGCTTACTTGCCACTTCATTGGCAAGAAGCTCACCAAGTCTTTCAACATGGAAAGCGTCGAGGTGAGCATCAATTTCATCAAAGAGATAGAAGGATGCTGGCGAGAACTCTTGAAGGGCTAGGAGAAAAGCCACGGCTGAGACTGATCTCTCCCCACTACTCGCGCCACTTACCGTTATTAAGGACTTACCTGGAAACTGAACCATCATATCTACACCGCCGGAGAAGGGGTCCTCTTCGTTCTCAATTTTAAGATAGGCGCTTCCACCCCCAGTCAACCTAGAGAAGTAGCTACCAACCTTCTCGTTTATTTTGGTAAGGGCATCCATAAATATTCCAATCTTCTTCTGCTCAATCTCGTGGATAAACTTGAGGATTGCATCTCTCTCCCTCTCCAGCTCGTTAAGTCTCATAGAAACCTCCTTATAGCGTGAGACCTCCTCAACATATTGGGACTCTGCAAGTTGATTGACGGCCCCTATGCTCTTAAGCTCCTCTTTAATGGCTTCTATCCAAGAGTCGAGTTCATTTATGAGAAGGTCTTCTCGAATCTCTAGTAGTTCCCCATAACCAAGCTCCTTCAGCTGGTCCTTAAGCCTATTAATGTGGAGAGTAATTGTTTGTATTTTGATCCTTAAGTCATTTATAACGTTTATCTCCCTTTCATACTCCCTTTCTAAACTCACTATTTTCATATCAAGAGAATCTAGCTGCGACATAAAAGTGCTCATTTTCTCTTTGGCCTCACCTATTTCTCTTGAAAGAAACTCCCTAGTCCTTTCAAGCTCCTCAATCCTCCTACGGATCTCGCTCTCCTCCTTAAGCGTCTCCTCTAGCTCATTTTTAAGATTTATAATTTGCATTGAAACTTCATTAAGTTGCGCCATCAAGATCTCCATGTTCTTCTTTAGAATCCCTTCAACCTTCGCCTTCATTGTCAATAATTCAGATTCGACACTGTTATACCTCTGCTTAAGGTGAATTATTTCTTGAGCAATCTCAGAGCGTCTTTTCTCAGCATCATGAATATCTAACGGATCAAGCTCACTCCTTAGGCGCTCATATTCAATCTTTAAGGATTTTTCTACATTATCTAACTCACTAAGTCTTTTTTCAACAGAATCTAGCTTTTCATACCCATCTTTTACGCGGTCCTTCAAGTTCTCTATAATTGATTCTATGCGCTTGATCTGAGAATCCACCTGAGATAAACTTTTATTAGCTCGATCAATTTCTGCCTTAATCCTGGCTAACGACTCTGAGAGACTCATGATTTCATTTTGATATTTGGATATTTCTTCCTCGAGTTCCATAATAGTATTTTCATTATTGTCCAAATATTTTCTAAGCGCAGAAACAGCTTCGTTTAAGCTCTTTAGGGCTTCATCGCTTGGTATAAAGGACGATAGGTTGATATGCTTCCTATGGAAGATGCTCTCAATTCCACCCCAAGGCTCATAAAGGTTCCCGTTAACAGTAACCACCCTAAACCCATCTTTCGATGCTCTTATGGCGGCATCCTCGCTTAAGGCTAATAAGGTATCACCAAAGACAAACTCCACAGCTAGTCTATAACGCTCATCACAGTATATGAAAGAAGAGATCCGTCCAGAAACACCATTGATATTAACAACACTATTCACCTTGTTATTTAGTGAAAGGTTTCTAAGGGGGATAATTTTTACACCCCCAGTTTTCATATGCTTAAGAGATGCCATACATGCAAACGCAATGTTTAGGTCCTCAACAACAAGCGAGTCAAGCCAACCTGAGGCTGCTGCCTCAATGGCTTTCATGTATTCATTATTAACTTTTATCAGGTTTCTTAGCCTACCATATATTCCGCTTATTGCACCTCTTGCACCTAATTCCTCGAGATACCTTAAAACTGCCTCCTCGGGCTTAATTTTCTTAACAAGATTCTTCTGGGCCTCAAATTTTGCGAGGGCTTCTTTAGCAACTTCAGCTATTTTTTTAGCTTCTTTCAGCTCCTCTTCGATGGAGGATCTCCTTTTAATACGCTTTTCCAATGTCGATCTTAGATCTTCGATACGCTTCCTTTGGGCGCCCGCGACCTCCTCTAAACCAGCAAGCAATTCCTGGATCTTTTTATATGAGGATGATAATTCCTCCCTCTTACTTTTCAAATCCTCAAGCCTTTGAAGATAAACGCTTATTTCCGATTGAAGTCTGGCGCGCTCTCCCTCAAGATTAATTTTTTCTTCGTGTATTTTGTTTATTTGCTCATCCAGCTCATTTATCCGCTTAGCTTTCTCCTCAAATAATGACCTAGCTTCTAAGAGGCCACTCGATATAGCATCATAAATTGTTTGCTTCCTCTTTATCTCCTTGCCTACTTCTTCAAGAAGAATAGATAGCTGACCTATTCTTTCCTCAGAGACATTAATCTCATTTCTAATTGACTCTATCTGCTGATTAAGCCTCTCCTGCAGCTTCTCTAGTTTGCTAAGATTAGACCGTCCACTATCTATTTTAGAGAGTACTTCATTAAGCCTGGATTTTAGGCTCCTAATATTCACTTCTATCTCAATCATCCGACTATTTTTCTCTTGAATCTCATCAAAGCCGAGCTTACGTAGTTCGTCCTCAAGCTCCCTACGTTTAACCTTAAGGGACTCCCTCTCCTCTGAAAGTTGTCTGCTCTTCTCTTCAGCCTTAGATAGCTCTTCTAGGAGCCTTTTAGATTCAGCCTCAAGCTCACTAATATTCCAGGATATTTTTATAGATTCCAGCTTTGTCATCTCCTTTTTGAGCAAATTATATCGTAGAAGATTGTTTCGTTCCCTCTCTAAACCCTCAATCCTTCTCCGAATCTCACTTATTTTTCCAAGGGTTGTCTTTATTGCCACATCGGCCTCCTTAAGCTTCTGCTCAGCTTCAGCCTTCTCAGCATCGTACTGAGCTATTCCAAGCATATCCTCAATTATTTTCCTGCGCTCAAGGGGCGATATTTCGGCCATTTTAGTGAGTGTTCCTTGAAGGACAATGTTATGGCCATATGGTGTTATGCCAGCGACGGATAAAACCTCAAGTAAATGGGCTCTTGGAACCTTTCTGCCATTAATCCTATAGATGCTCTCACCATTCTTGTCAATCTCACGGGCTATTGTGACGGTTGCTGTCTCAACTGGTATTCGCCCATCAAAATTATCAAATTGAATAACCACTCTAGCTAGATTCTTTCTAATATTTGATTTCTCTCCACCATTAAATATTAAGTTTGAAAAATTTTCAACTCTAAGTTTCTTAGCGCTCAGCTCACCAAGGCAAAAAAGAATGGCATCAATTATATTAGTCTTACCACTACCATTTGGGCCAGTTATTACGGTGAAACCCCTATCAAAATTTAATACAGTTTTTAATCCAAACGTCTTAAATCCATCTATTTCAATACGCTTGATATATGGCATCCCTCAGCGTTCTCCCGATATTAATCCCTCCATAAACCAACCAGAACATTTATTTGGAGAGTAAGGATCTCCTGAGACTACGTGCTTTTTCAGATATTCTCTTAGCAAAGGTTTTTAGACTCTCTTCAGCGCCATACACAAGTATGTACCCATCTTCTTCAACTCTTAATTTCAGGTTGAGTTCACTAGCAACATTCCTAACAAACTCGAGTGGCGTGATGTCTGACACCTGGATTCTGATCCACTTTTCTCCTCTCGGAAGCCCTGGGCGAAATCTAACTGGCTCCTCAGTTGTGAAGCCCTCTGCCTCGAGCTCGCTTAACCTCCTTAAAATATTATTAAGGTAATTTTCTCCAAAAACATTCTTTGCAGTTGATAAAATATAGCTCTCCACATTGCCTAGATATTCTTCTAAACGGATAATGTTCTCAACACGAGATTTATCCGCCTTAATAACTTCTATCATAACTTTAGCTGAGCGCATGTCATTAATTATGTTTTGGGGCACTCTCTCACCACGCTTACAGAGGTCCGTGATTACATCAGATAATATCTTCCAGCGCGCATTCCAATTCATAGGGGCACCCTGCAAAATAAACATGTCTGTTTCAGTCATAAGTTTATCGCATGAGGAGTTACCCATTATATTATAATCATTTAGCATAAAACTCACGCCATAAGAAAGCAGATTAGCATAAAAATATTATTAGATTTCTAATATGCTGGTCTATACGCATGGAACGGTATTGGGGAGAGAAATAAATAGGCTGGATGGTTCTCTCCTTCTTAGGGATATGTGTGGCTCAAGCTTTCGAATAAAACAGGTAATAGTGCTTAGAGCTGATATAAAGATGAGCCCAGGGAAGGCTGCAGCGCAAGCTAGCCATGCAGCCGTCTCCTCAGCAGAGAAGGCTAGGAAGAATTATCCATCTTGGTGGATGGAGTGGATTGAGAGCGGGCAGTGTAAGATCATTTTAAAGGTTAATTCCGAAGCTGAGCTATTGGAGCTAGAGAGAAAGGCTAGGGAGATGCGCATACCAGTAGCCCTAATATCCGACATGGGCTTAACGGAGCTAGAGCCTGGGACAATAACCGCCCTTGGAATAGGACCAGCCCCCTCAAATCTCATAGACAAGATTACCAGCAGCTTACCACTATATTGAGGATCCAAGGTATGCTTAAGGTTCCAGGCATAGAGGCGAATACTGGGATAGAGGTCTATGTGACTAAGTGTAGGGGGATAGGAGGCTCAATAAAGAGGACGCCAGAGGACTTCATAGTTGAAGAGATTTTAATTGATGGCTCAAGAGCCTCTATCAAACTAGAAGAGAATTCTTCAAAAAACCTTGCCGAGCATGGTCGCTACCTAGTCTGCGTCTTAGTTAAAAGGGAGTGGGATACAATATTGGCCATAGAGGAGATAGCCCGCAGGATAAGGGTCAGCTCCGATAGGATTGGGTTCGCCGGGATAAAGGATACCAAGGCCCTAACAGCCCAATATATAAGCATAGGTGGGGTCTTAATCAATAGGGTTTCACAGATAAATGTTGAGGGACTACTAATAAAGCCACTAGGTTACTCTAATGAAGAAATATCCCAAAAGAAACTCTTAGGAAACAAATTCTCAATAATTGTCAGAGATATAAAACTTAAGGAGGGAACAATTCGAAGAAGGATTGAGAAGATTACTGCTGAATTAGAGGATTTTGGGGGCATACCAAACTTCTTTGGTCACCAAAGGTTTGGGACTATTAGGTCCATAACACATATAGTTGGCAAGTATATTATTAAGGGGGATTTTGAGAAGGCTGCTCTAACATTCCTAACGTATATAAGCCCATTCGAGAGCTCAAGGGCTAGAGAGGCTAGGAAGGAGCTGAGGGAGACAATGGATTTTAAGAAGACACTCAAAAGGTTCCCTGAGACACTTATGTATGAAAGATTAGCGCTAGAGCACCTAGCAAAAAGCCCAAGGGATTACATAGGAGCTTTCAATAAACTCCCATTAAACCTCCGTAGACTCTTCGTTCAGTCATATCAGTCATACTTGTTCAATAGATTTTTGAGTGAGAGAATAAAGCGTGGCATACCGCTAAGGGAGGTGCAGGTAGGCGACTATGCCATAAAGCTCAGCAACATTGGATTGCCTATTAGGAAGTTTGTGAGGGTTAAGGATAACAATGTTTCATATGTAAATGAGGAGATTAGAGGGGGGAGAATGGTCCTGGCCCTCCCGCTTATAGGGCCAAAACAGCCGCCCTCAGAGGGCATACAGGGAGAGATCGAGAGGGAAATTCTAGAGGGGGAGGGCATCACGGGAGAAGATTTTAAGAGAGCAAGCATGATCAAGGTTAATCTCTTTGGAGGGCTGAGGGCTGCGCTGGAAAAAGTAATTGATCTAAGGAGAGAGCTCATTTCTGGGGAGACTGAAAATAGTGTCAGGTTTGAGTTTACTCTTCATAGAAGCACGTACGCAACAATAGTTCTAAGAGAATATATGAAACCAGCAACAGATAAGCAGTTGATAAAATGTGGATTCTAAAAGTAGAACAGGCATTTCTTTACAGCGCAAAAACAATATATTTTTGGCTCATCTAAAATTTTAGAATGGTTTAATGAGGAAAAGCATACGCATCTGGGCTCAAACGGTCATTCTCATGCTTCTTGGATCATTATGGTTAGTGCGCGGTTTCATCAATAATAATTTCGCCATAACGATCATTGGTTTATCATTAGTTCTTGGCGCAGCATCCTTCACTTTAACAGATTATGCGATGAGCAATTCGAGGGTTAAGCGCTATCTGAAGTAGCCCTCTTAATAGCCTCCCTAGGAATAATTATTATTGGATACGCTTTGAGCCGCGCACTAATTCTCATGATTCTTATTATGCTGATCTAATTCTCATGATTCTTATTATGCTGATGATTGCCCTCCTTACACTAGGCTTTATACTTTCGTATTTTCTGCCGAAAACCCGGATGGAGAGATGTAAGGAGAAAACGCTCCTTTATGCTTTCTCTACACTACTTCCCCGATCTTACATTTTTGTGCGCCTCTTATATTCACATTTCTTATGAGGTTTCATTAACGCAAGCGCAGACTTAAAATCCAATTCTCCCAGAAGATCGCATAATTCTCCGTAAATCTCGGAGAGCTCAAATGAGACCTACTATTTTCCAGTATAAATTGACGTATCCATGAAATCCCAGTATCTAGAAAATTATGCCGTGCACCATACTAGGAAGTCAATTAAATTCATAACAGTTTAAAGGGAGAACTAGATATTAGCGCTATGTGTCAAGCTGAGCCTAAGTCACAATAAGTTAGGGAATTATGTACTAGGGTACGAGCCTAAATCTATCTCTTGGGAATAACACTACTTCTTTTATGTTTCTTACACCTGTTAACACCATTATTAAGCGTTCAAGTCCGATTCCCCATCCCGCGTGTGGGGGCATGCCATAATCAAATGCCTGCAAGTGGTACTTGAATGAGTCTGGACTAAGATTCTGCTCCTTTAAGCGCTTAATAAGAAGCTCCTTGTCATGTATACGCGTGCCGCCGGAGGCTATCTCAACCCAATGCCACATTAGGTCGAAACTCTCGCTTAACTCGGGCTTATCATCTCTCGGCTTTATATAGAATGGTTTTAGCTGAGTCGGCCAATCAGTTATAAAATAGAAGTGTGGATGGAGCCTGCCAAGAATTCTAAAGGCTGGAGTTGGTATATCCTCACCCCAATTAATCCTTATTCCAGCCTCTCTAAGTTCATTAATTATTTCATCATACGTGAAGCGCCTAAAAGGCACTTCAGGAACCTCTATTCTATGCTTAAGTACCTCAAGCTCCCGCTTGCACCTCTCACTAACAACACGGCATATGTGCTGCAGGAGCCTCTCAGCCACTTCCATAACATCCTCAGCAATGGCGAAGGCCATTTCCATATCAACGGAGATGAATTCGGCTAAGTGGCGCCTAGTATGGGACTTCTCGGCCCTAAACGCTGGGCTAATTTCATAAACCTTCTCAAAGTCTATTACGAGCTGCTCCTTATATAGCTGTGGGCTCTGCGCTAGAAATGCCTCCCTCTCAAAATATATTATTGGGAATAGGCTTGCCCCGCCCTCCGTTGCCGTCGCAATTATTTTTGGCGTATGAACCTCAATAAAACCATTCTTAGAGAAGAATTCCCTAATTGCTTCTAAGACTACATGGCGTATCCTAAAAATCGCTTGTGGCTCATTCCTAACTAAATCCAGAATCCTTGCATCAAGTCTAACATCTATATCTGCCGGTGTCTTGCCAGTAATATCTATTGGGAGGGGTTGTTTCGCCTTATTTAGGATAACTATGCTCTTTGGTATAACCTCAACTCCTTTAGGAGCCTTATCCATTCTTCTAACAGTTCCCCTAACACTTATACAATCCTGACGCTGAAGATCCTCAATGAGATAAACTATGCTTTTATCAACCTCATCTCTCGGGACTGTTACTTGGATTAATCCTTCCCTATCTCTTAGCAGCAGGAACTTTATTCCGCCAAGATCTCTAACATCCATCACCCAGCCTGTCAAAGTAACTTCTTTCCCATTAAGTTCAGGGGTAATTTCACTAGTGTAGTGTGTTCGCTTCCAAGAAATTATGTGAACTGAACCTTTTTCGCTGTCCATCATCATTACACCTACTCAGCAAATTCGACACGTAAGGTTATCCCTTTAACCCTTTTTGCAATCTCTTTTACGACATTAATATTTAATGATCTCTTACGCTTATCCTTTCCCTTAAGAATAACACGTGTTTCAACAGAACCATCTGGTAGCCAAATTTTATTTATAGTTACAACATTTAGGGGCGCGAAGAGATCCTCAATAAATTTTCTCTCACTGGAATCATATTCAAGCACCCGGATATTCTTACCGATTTTACTTTCCAGAACTTTAATTATCTTGCCACCATAACTAAGTATCTTATTTAGGTCACCCCTTTTAACGAGTATGACTAATGTGTTATTAACTTCTAGCGCTCCATGAAAATAGACGTCTTGAAGTATGGGATATTCATCCTCAAGAGAGACAAGTAGGCGGGCGACTTCTAAATCTAACTGTGTTACCTCACCTTTCTCAATTTTTACCCTACACTTAGGGCACAATATTCCGCTCCTTAAACAAAACTGGCATATCTCAGATCTCACCTTTTTTTGTCCCCTCCAAACAAGGAGGGCGGCAAATCAAGCTTCAAAGACTCCCTAACGTGTTAATGCTATCTCGATTGTGCTGATGTTTACTGGTTTTGGCTTATCTTCAGGTTGAACTTGGTCCATCCCCCCATATTAGCGCTTTTAACTTTAACATTTGAGAGGAACCTTCTCCTAAAAGCCTTAATTATACTCACGGCTTTGCTTATTGCATGCCCCTTAGCCTTAATATTAGTTTCTTTTGCACCACTATGAAACAGCGTTAGACAGGCTGTTACATAGTTTATCAATGATCTCTCATCCACCAGCATAGAAACGCTCTCTAGCATGTTTAACCGCCTCTCCTTAATTCAAATGACATGTAGAATAAATGAATAAATATCTTACGGTTTTCTCTTTTAAATCCTCCCACAAAGCGGAAAAATCCTCACTAATGAGGGGACTGTAGCATACAACGAAAACTTGCAAATTTCAGTTGAGGAGAGAAAATTCTCACCTTGTTTTCTTGTCCAGTTGCAGCCTATGGAAAAAGTTTTCCTTAGGTTTTACTGATAAAAAGCCTATGCATTAAATTTAGATAACTGGTGAGAAGATATAAGAGATCACAATAAATGGAGAGATCTGGGCATCGCCTAGCCAGAGTGATATACCAATAATAACCGTTAAACTCTCTCACCATTAATAACTACAGAACATTAATCGTCATAGTACCAGTGATCGAAACTGCTGTAGCCGCAATAATATATTTCATGAGAAAGCCGAGAAAACCCTTAAATTAGCTGAACCTCTACTAACCTTTAAGATGCCACGCAGAGCTAATTATCTTCTACATTTTTATAGCCTTTGAGTGTAAGGGTCGGAAATGTGAAGGCTGCAGCTAAGTTAATAACCCTAAAATAAATATAATTAGCTGAATGCAGCTCTTTTTGGGAAGGAAGATGGTTATTGAGAGGGTTCAAACTGGAATACCTGGATTCGATGAAATATTGAATGGTGGTATACCGAGGCGTAATGTTGTTCTCTTGGCTGGTGGTCCCGGTACTGGAAATCTATTCTTGGATATCAG
>JAWAXL010000035.1:0-14471 GCA_038820405.1 Bathyarchaeia archaeon | reverse complement strand
AAATTTATGCTGCGAGGGCTGAGCGTAGATTATGATCGTCTTAGATACGGATGTTTTAATTGAGATCTTTGATAAGCGGTCTGCTAGGGGCGATGAGGCTTTAAGGAAGCTTATTGAGAAAGGCGAGGATGTTGCCACAACAGTGATTAATCTCCATGAAATTTTATATGGTCTTGAAAAGTATGCGAAGCCTGTTAGGGATGTTCTGCTCCTACCAATAATTGATTATACAAAGAGGGATGCCCAGTTATCCGCCGAATTAGAGCTAAAAGCGGAAAGTTTAGGAACACCTGTACGAAGGACAGATGCCATGATTGCAGCCATAAACCTTATCCCAATAAGTCTTCCAACTAATACGTAACCTCATTGAAGACCCCCAGGCTAAAAGAGGTAATTATACCCTTAATAAAGCTTGTTCTTTTTCTTTAACGCTTTCACCGTGGTGCATCTCCGCCCAGGTAAGTTACCTATCACTTAATGTATCTCAATAAAAGTCTTCAGTCTTTTAGAAAACTGTGATTTTTAACTACAAAAATGGGCTGATAGTAATGTCAAAGCCCTCGGATTGAAGTTATTGTTTGTAGCGGCTTTTCCCCTGAGACGAAAATACTCTTGTTAAAGAGTAGGTTGTTCAGCGATATGGTTTCTGAAAACTATAATTGCACATAGCAGGCTAATTGTCCCTTTAGGACTACTAGTAAATGGTATTCTAAAGATGATTGATTTAAGATCCTTTTGCCTTAATCTGCTAACCTAACAAAGAGAACCTGTTTAATCTTAAGCTAGGAGAATAGGAAGATTATTCAAGCCTAACCGCTAAGTATTCTATGAGTTTATTCTCAGCTTATCTTGCAGCGCTCTTATTTCCCTAATCTTAGGGCTACCTTTAGCTAGAAAACTGGCTATCTGATTCATAAGCCGCTTTATTGAACTCATTGTTGCCTTCTTAACTTTAACAGTAATCTTAGCTAGGGCCTCTAGGAGAGCTGAGCTCCTAGACTCGTCGATAACCCTAATCACAGCCCCCCTCTTAACCCTAGAGAAAGCTTTAAACCAACCCCCTATGCTTAGTCTCGAGCCGGATACGGGTTAAATAATATGAAGACAGACGCAGCACCAAACTCTAACGCCCCATACCTTGAAGACAAGTGTCTCTCTAAATAATCACTTATAAGTTGTAGCTTTTACCTAAAAACTAGCACATTCACATGGATAACTTTAAGCGTTAGTTCTTCAAAACTAAGTTCATAACATATTCTTGGAGACCAAAAAGTTTATATATTTAATGGACCTCCCCTTCCTTGGAGGGGAGAATATGAAATATCTTCCAGTAAATGAAGAGGTTTACTTTAAACCTGAAGTCTATCAGAGCGATGCTTTTGGCTTAATTAAAGTTCTGCCTGATGGAAAAATTTTTGTTAATGGCGGCTGTGATGGAAAGGTTAGAGTTAACGGCGAAGTTATTTATAACTATGAGCTTGTGGGCCCTAAACCTGTTCTGGGCGGCGACACATATGGTGTTGCAGCTTGGCTAGAAGACAAACTTTTCTTCGGCGGATGGGTCCTAGCGCCAGTAATTTATGACAGAGAAACCAACACTATAAGTAGGCAAGAAAAATACGCACATGTTCACTCATTTAATCCTAAAACATATGAAATAAATCTTATAATGAAGGATTCAATACATAATAAAGAAGAATGGGCAGGTGAAGTTAGCGATCTTATAGCGGATGACATGAATAACCTACTATGGATATGTAGAGGGGACGGCCATAAACACCTAGGCTTATATACGTATGATGGAAAAACAGTCAATCTATTTAATGATTATCCAGCATTAAAGGGAACCATTTATCTTGACAATCTAATAGCCATAGCGCAAAACACTAAATATGAACATGTGCAAGACAATATACTTTTAGTGAACCTTAGGGATTTTTCAGTGAAGAAAATTTTATTCTCAAGTTTTCCGACGAGACTTACCTCTGACGTAGATAATGAAAATATCATGTGGAGCAGCTGGTGCGGATCAATATTTACTCTCGCAAACAGAGTTTGTTTCGGGACGGAAAATTCACTTATATTTGGAGATCCCGTCGGAGCATATGGATTATCTCCTGAAAATATAGCTTACATGCTGTTCGTTAATTCAAATGTTCAATATGTTCTTGGCTGGAGATGCAAACCATGTTACACTGGTTTAGGGGTGCTTGTCCCCCTTAATCCGTTTGATAACAATACTCTGACGCTCAGACCGACTAATCCAGCTATTCTTCTATTGATCAAAGAAAACATGGCTAAAATTTTAATGACTGCGCCATTTATCTCCGCCGTAGATTGTGATGGCTCAAATATATATATTGCTTTATCCCACGCGCCTTATGAAGCTTGGAAATATAACCCCTACAGAACATCCAGGCCAAGAATCATTAAACTACCAATAGAGAAAGTTTTAAGCAATAGCCCACCACTCCACATATGTTTATGGAGTGGAAATTATGATCCGATGGGATATAAGAAGTGGGATTGGGGACCAGTAGCAAATGGTGTTCGCGGCTGGATAGGGGGGATTCCTCTTATGGGCTATAGAAAAACAGAGATTATAGTTAAACTAAGGGAGACAAACACTCTATATGTAAGCGAATATGATTTTAATGCCCATTACGGCATCACTAAGTATTATTTAAATGAGGGAAGAAACACTCTCGACTTAAGTTCATTCAAAGGGTTTGTCGCGTTAAAGTTCGAAAAGGCTACTGAATTAAATGCTTATCTTAGCGCCGAATAACTCCAAAATCTTGCCTTTTCCATTGTTTTAATCCATGTTAAGTGTTTTTAGATAAAAAGTATCTACTTTTTTCTGAAGGTGGAAGAGAGCGCCAGAGCAAAATTTGCTTACGCAAATCATCAATGAAGAAGTAGCTTCTAGTTTTCCAAAGTCCCGGATTACCGCTTTTCCTAGTAAGGATAATGTCCAATGTAGATCTATCGTCAATTTTTATGACTTTGAGGCATACTTCTTGGGATATGCCTGACTCTATTGGCGCTAACGTTACATCTAATAGCAGTGATTTATCTTCTGATTTTAGGAGAACCTTGTCTATTCTAAAACTGGATTTCTGTGATCCTGCACCCAGATAATATTCTCTTAAGTAGTTGAGCATTGCGAGCATCTCTTTTTCATTAAGTATTATGGGTATGGAAATCTCCCATACATCACCTCTAGGTTTCGTCTCAATCTTCCATTTTCGCTCTAATGAGGGAGTTATCATTTTAGAGGCTATATAGGAGGGATAAATAGACGATAAAACAGCTGAGAGAATCAAGACAACTATTGAAATTATTACCGATAGAGAAACAAAGTTGAATACAAAATATCCGGGTAAAATCCCCAGACTAATAAAAAGTCTATTTAATCCAAATCCTAGAAGATAACCGAAAATCGTGCCGCCAAATGATACTGTTACGCCTTCTATGAGGAAAATCAGCATAGCTCCCGCGGGAGAAAGACCTAAGGATGCGTAGGTGAAAATTTCTTTTCTTCTTAAGATCAATGATCCTAGCATGAAGTTCATTATTGACAGGAAGGAGATGGCCACGAGAATGGGGGTTAATTCCCATCCAAGTAAAGTATAAGATAAAAGTTTAAATGATGTAAAAACCCTATTTTGATAAGCAACATGTACTTGAACATCAAATATCTCCGATATAATATCCGCCAATTTCTTCATTTCTTCTAGAGAGAGACTTCTCTTCGGTATTAATGAAACGCTTGATATAAAACCGCCCATCTTATAGGCTGTCTTCCAAGGCACAATTAAAACGTTATCTAATGAGACCGCCCACGGTTCTGCCCCCGGAGGATAGACCGATGGAATAAGACTTAAGTCTAGCTCAAAACCTGGATCGATTGGAGCCCAATAGTATTGATCAATATCATATAGATTTGTATGAACTGCGAAACTTCCAATATAGGTTAAATTGACATCAAAACCTTTAATATATACTTTATCTCCTATATTTACCCCTAAAGTCTCCGCAATTTTTGAAGGTATAAAAATTTGATTCTCTCCAGAGAAATGAGAGAATCCTTGAGACTCTACGTAACCTGATAAAATTTGCTCCATTTCCTCATCGGATATTCCCAGTATAACTCCTGGGACAACAGTTTGTGTTTTATTTTTGCTTATTATCTCTATAATGCATCCGGAAGGATGTATGTATGGTGGATACACCCATATTCTAGGCGAGACTACGAAGTCTTGACCTACCATATTCTCAAGAAAGTCAATTAAGGGCTCATCAAAGACGCCGCCTCGAGACTCCGGTGGATAACCATATAAAGATTTAATGAGGATCCCTGTAAAGATTGGTGTAGCTTCTCTACTTTGAGATGAGACTAAGTAAGTGTAAGAGGTGGACGTTAAAGACGTGAGGGCTGCAGTAAAACTTATGATCATAAGGAAGATTAACATTGTCTGCAATTTTCTTCGACGCATATTTTCTACCGAGGAGGAAACGGTATGAAGAACCGCTGAAACTCTTTCTGTCTTAAATTCATGGTAACCTAGCAATCGCACTGAGATCTCCGTCAGCATACTCTTAATTTCAGCTGTAAATATGGTGCTAACGAAGATCAGCATTAATAGGACGCCTACCCCGATTACGGCCATAGGTGCATTAGCCATTATTCTAATTGATGGATGGATAAGAGCGAAAACCGCAAATAGGAAGAGTAGTATAGCAAACAGTGAGATGAATTTTCTTTTCCCATAAAAGCTAAAAATCAGTTTCTCAAAGAGGATAGAGAAAGGTAAGATGAGAAAGGAAAAGAATATTGTGGAGAATGATGCTTCATTGTATAGGGGCATAATAGCGCTCATATATGCTTGAGAAGAATAAGATAGAGAAAGAACAGAATTTACGTAAAATTTACTCCAACTTAAGTTAGCGTAGCACTCTTTTGCTTTAACTAAAAATTCTTCTGCCTTACGGAGACATTCTTCAGCGTACAGGGATCTAACTTGAAACTCTCGTAGCTTTTCATATCTTTCCATACACATTCGGTAGATATCTTCTGCGGACTTATAAAGGGTATTGGCAATAATTAGAGGCTCATTTATAATGTAACCGTGGCCTTCCCTATTATCATCACTGCTGTTAGTTAGAATTATCAGTGGCTTTGATAACTCATTTATGTTGGGATTAAAAGTAATACTTATCGTCGTTCCATTTTTAACGCAGATAACGCCTACTCCATCAGATCCAAAGGTAACGTAATAAAACAATGGCCGGGATCTTGACGCTGACTCAAATACTTCTAATCTTGCTGGCTCGCTAAAGAACATGTGATATGGCGGCCTTACATCACTTATTGCGACCCTCCGCATTCTCCTTAAATCTATTAGGTCAAATAAAGTGACCGGTACACATTTAAACATCGGTAAGAGGACGCTTACTCTTTCTGTCAAGGGGTAAGCAATATTTGTTAAACCTCCAGAAACACCTTGAGCCAGCCCATAAAAACCCTGATCCAGAGAATAGGCTATATCACCAGTATTTTCATCAAATTTCCAAGCATCAAGAGCCCAAGGAGTATAGGGTACTAGCCCGTAAAATATGAATTTTCCATCTTCATCAGAAACCTTATATCTGTACGCAAAGGGCCAGACATGTTCGTCGTTACCTGCATATACCATCATTCTGACTAGAGCTCTTGGAATCGGAGTATACCATCCTGTCTCAGGATTAAATTCGACAGTTTGTCCACTTAATGTAGAGAAACCTAAAATGTATTGGACACCCACATAAAATCTCTTGGGGGCTATAGAAGACCAATCTACGCCGAAAGAGGGGGCGTTGGCAAAATAGTAACATACGGCTGAAATTATCCAAGTTTGGGGAATAATATTGTTCCATTTTATCTTACCAAAATTGTTTAACGGTGTTAACCAGCTGCTTCTTCTGGCGTATTGGGTTCTAATTGTGAAAGATATAGCGTCGACAGCTAAGGAAGGTTCGGTGTCCAAAATGTAATAGCTTGTTTGAGTGCCCCACCATCCCCATGCCCAAGAACCAGATATACCTATGTCAAAGTTGAATTTAACTAAAGACAATAGATCATGAGTGCCTGTATATATGCTTTCTTCCCTCTTTAATCCACTTATATCAATCTTTGAAAGAAAGTCCGACACTTGTCTCTTTACCCAATCGAATCTCAGAGCAAATTGAGGGGTTCTTACAAAGGACCCACTAGGTATGGCCTGCCACAAACCTGACGAAGCCAAATTTGGACTTAAATTTAAGAAGTCTACTTGTGGGGTTTCGCTAGAAATATCTATTCCTATTTGAGTCCAGATTCTTTTGGAAGAATTTAACATCACATGTTCTACAAACTCTGTTGGACCAATGCAACCTTCCCAGTGGCCAGAATAAGCTACAAGCCATATTGTTCTTGTAGGTCTATGTTTTGAGAAGCATCTAGCCAGCTCAAGAAGTATACTAGTGGATACTGCTTCCTCAGCAGACGGGGATAGTGAGGGAACTATGCTCCATGAATCGAAATGTGTCGATATAATTATTACATCATCTTTAAGCTCACCTTCAATTTCCCCAATTATATTGTATCCAGTTATTTCTTCCCAACGCATTTCAGTGTTAATGGTTACAGGAACCCCCCTTTCGGCTGCGCTTTTAAGTATCTCGCCCGTTTTTGAGTCGACATATAATCTTGGAAAGTTCAGGGGGCTCATGGATCCTTTAAGAAGAGCTTCGTTCTGGTTGGTTTCAGACGGCTCAATAAACACTACTGCTTTGGCACCTAAACTCGCAACCCTCAGCCAATTCCTGCCCGAATTGAAGTCCATCAATATTATTGACCCCGCTAAATTAACGCCATCAAGATCAGCAAAATTACCTTCCCCAACATAGTAGATTTTCCCAGTATAATTCTTGAGTGTTGAGACTGATATTCCGCCGTTTGGCCATAGGGCGTAAGCTGTGACGTTCAAATTGTAGGGGGGCCCAATGTATATCCGTGATCCTTTTTCTATAGGCATAGCCGTCTTATACTCATGTACAGTAACTTTATCCGTATATTTATTAAATTTGGCGATTATATATTCCATAGCTCTATAAAATCCTTCATATCCTAGTACTCTACTATTTAATGAAGATAAGAATAGCGTGTCATAAATTATTTTGCTGACATTCACTTCATTTATGAAATTTACAACGTTTTCGCTTATCGGAATTGTGGAATATGATTTTTGCTGCAGGGATACCGATGAGAAAAACGTGATGAAAACCACCACATAAATCGAAATTATAGCCAGCACATTTCGTATTTTCATTTTTAACACCTCACCAAGGCCATATCCAAGAGGATTTATAGATAAGGTTAATTACAACACCCAACATGATAATTAATCCTTCACCTGCGAGCTCTCCGGCAATAACGTAGCCCATTTTACTCCGCCATTCATCTTGTCCCCCAATAAACTTTGGAATAACATAATTGCTTAGAAATGAACCGATTAAGATAGCCATTGATGAAGAAGGTAAAAGATATAGCCCCATTATGAGGCCAATTGCGGAGAAAAATTTGTTTTTTCGGTCTATGATGCAGCCGGCAACGAGTATGGAGAAAAGAATTAAGAATGGGAAGATCACAGTGTCAAAATTAATTGTCATTTGTCTTGTACTTAGCATGGCGTCATTAAAAGCCATAGAGATCACGTTAAAGACTGTATAAGGGTAGGCAGAGGAAGGTATGGGCGCCACTCTCCAGAAGAAATCTATAGATATTAGTCCTGACACTTGGGCTAATATAAAGCCAAGTATCCAGATTTTCACCAGGTCAAAAGGCTTTGCTCTAACCATGTATGCGGCTTTTACTTGCTGCGAGAAGCCGGGGGAACCTCCCCCACCTATAGGTGGCGAAAAAACAAATGCTGAAAAGCCAGTATATGGAGTAAGGTAAACTAACGCTGGCCATATGTTTGGTACTGGAATAGCGTATCCAGATTCCCCGAGAAATGCTGTGAGAGCTATCGGCATAAGGAAGCCAAAAACTAGAGAGTAGAATATGACAAGCCATAGGGGAACTTCAGGTATCAGAATATAATAGAATATTATGCCTGTTAACATGGATATTATTAGGAAGACTAAGGCTTTTGAAAGGGGTAATAATTCTGATGGAGCACTTGCCTTTTCTTTTGATAGGATCTCCCGCAAAGCTTTAGAAATAATCTTTCCAGCTCTGAAGAAGAAAATGTAGACTATGGCAGCAAGCACGAAACCCACTTGAGGGCCGAACCAAACTCTTACATACGATCTATTTTGAACAGCAATTAAACCCATGCCCTTAGTGTACTCTTTAGCCCATAATGGAAAAATATCAGGGAATGTTGTAACAAAGAGTGAATTTAAAATGATCCAGATGGTAATGGAAGATAGAAAGATCCATATCGCCATCTTAAAAGACATTACCATCGGGGTTACATAGGAGGATAATGTTGTTGATATGGCTAAAACCCCGCCGGGCAGCACCTCTTGAAGAGCCCATGTTAAGTCATAGAAAGGTATAGGAATTATGCTTAAGTCTCCGGTCAATGCTGGCATATATATGGCTATACCGTAAATCGCACCCAATACGAGAGAAGAAATAAAGTATTTAGCTAACTCGCTTCTTCTTTCGCCTAAAAATGTGGCAACAGAAGAATCTACAAGGGCAAATGGAAAAGGATACTTTAATCTCTCCACAAAAATGTTTGCAGAAACCTGCGCCATAAAAAGATCAACTAGTAGGTAAATTATAGACCAAAGAGAAAATATTATGAGGGGGAGAGCGAAGTCAGGCTGAAAGAGAGAGCGATAATCATAGGCAGGAGAATTATACGGTGGAGCGAGCCATTTGGGTATAAAATCAACTATAGGTCTTCCGCAGATAGTGTAGAATGATCCGAGCGGTGATTTAACAAAATAAGCCCTATAAATAATATAGTAGTAAACAGGAATGGCGGCCGCGCCCCAGCCTGTAGCATAGTATAATAGAAGAATTTCTTGTTTTGACAGTTTTGCGCCTGAAAGCCTACTTAATTCGGTGATAAGCATCGTGATGAAGAAGACTGTGACTGAACCTTGAATAATGCCAGTCAAGAAGAAGGAGTAAATATTAACTGGAATGAATAAGAAGACCGCAGCAAATAGAGCCAGCACAACCTTCCATGATAGACCACTTTTTAGCTCTTCTTCCGCAAAGGCATCACTCAAGAAATTCTCCCTTCCTTTTTTATAGAAGGAGAAAAATAAAAGAATTTAAAAATTTTTCGGTATATTATTTCTTAGTTTTAGGTTATTATCAAAGAAATTCTCTTATTCTAGTCTCAATATTTTGCTGGGCTCTTTTTTCTGTCTAGGCTGCTTAGGACTTATTTAGTGCCAATGCTCTAATGGCGAGGGTTGATTCATGGCGCGAAGCTAGTTTCATCCCTCATGATGCTACATATTCTTAGCGCATGGTTGAAGCAATCTTGTAGAACAGGATATATAGTTAGATCTATAATAAGTATGATGTGAATCATGAGGTGGAGCAAAGATGAATGCAAACACTGTTAAGGCGGGTGCCGCGCAAGTAGATATAACTCCACCGATAGGAACACTATTAGCCGGGAATGTTTATCCTAGAAAGTCAGATGGAGTAGATTATCCACTTTACTCGAAAGCATTAGTTTTAAGTGATGGCGAAAAATCAGCAGTAATAGTTTCCTTAGATCTACTAGCGGTGTCTCGTAAATATATAGATGAAGCATGTAAAGAAATCTATAGGAAGACTGGAATACCGAGGGAATATGTTCTTATCTCCGCAACCCATACGCATTCGGGCCCTTACTCAATCCCATCATTTGAGGGAGAATTTTTTGATTATCAATTCATGTCCAATATCCCTGAAAAAATAGCATTATCCGTGGAAGAAGCATATGAAGGACTTAAGAGCGCAGAAATAGGTATTGCGTCAACCACTGTGAGCAGTATTACGCATAATAGACGCCTTATCGATGAGAACGGTTCAGCATGGAATTCATGGTTACTGCCTCGGGAAAAACGAAAGAGATTAAAGCCTGCGGGACCAGTAGACGACCAGCTGTTAGTATTAGCGGTCAGAGAAGGGAAGGGTACCCTTAAGGCAATAGTTTTTAATTATGCGATGCATGCTTGCGTCTCGGGAACAACCACAAAAATATCTTCTGATTACCCAGGAGCTGTAGCCAAACGTCTCTCAGAGAGAGTGGATAGAGATATTATAACGCTTTTTCTTCCGGGTGCTTGCGGTAACATAAATTTTAACTATGACTTTTCGTTAGAAAAAATATCTGAAACCCTAACAGTCGGTATCCTTTCAGCAGTAAACCATGCTGAATACATTAAAAGGTTTAAACTGAAGGCAATCCTCAGAGAAGTAACTTTTCCAACACGAAAGTTATTAGAATCACAATGGGAGGAAATCTCGCTTAAATGGCCAAACGCTCTCGAAGTTTTTAAAAAAGGGTACGAGTATCTAAATAGTTTAAGAGAGGAAGAAATAAAAACATTTATTCATACTCTGGCGATTGACGATGTGGCTTTCTCGGGTATTCCAGGAGAACTGTTTTGTGAACTCGGCTTGCGTATTAAAGATGCTTCTCCATATAAGTATAATTTTGTTGTAGAACTCGCTAATGACTGTATAGGATATATCCCGACTTCTGAAGCTTTTGAGCAGGGTGGATATGAAACATGGCTTGCTACTTCAAGTAGAGTTGCGCCTGGATCTGGAGAAAGGATTGTGCAAGAGATTCTAAACATGTTGAATATGCTTAAAAAGGATTAATTTAAGCGAGTTAAAATGATCTTAGCGGACTAAAAAAATAAAAGGTAGAAGTTTTTATCATCGCAATAGAGTAGCAAGCGTTGGTACGGAAACAGTAAAGAATATATAGGCGCCCACTATTAAGTAAAGTGCGCCTATTCCGACAGCTAAACCTGCGGCAAATGGAATTATTGTTATTTCGGCTTTTCTTGGACCAAAAACCTTAACTAGTATGTATCGGATTGCGAGCGCCAATGGGGCTTCAATCCAATTCCAGACGTTTGTCGCGCCCATTGTGAATAGCCAAATGGCTACTGGGTTCAGGAAGAACCATGGGAAGACTGATCTAAGGTAGTAGATTACCCAAACAGTTAGCATGCCGAGGAAGCCCCACATAGCCTGCTCCTCCATCGTTAGGAGTGGTGAAATTCCCCATGTTAGACGTGTTACGCCTGTATCCATGGCTGCCTGAACCGGGTTAAACCAGTTTAGATCCATGCCTGTCTGGCTGGTCTTTGATATTCCAACGAGACTATTAAACCATGCGTCAAAGACTAGCATAAATGGAACTAGGAAGATCATCACTATCATGAGCTCGTAGAAAGCCTTCTTTACCTCTGCTCTAGTTTTCCTCAATACACCGTAATACTCTGAATAGATCGCGTAATTTAAGCCTGAATTACCCATACCAAGACCTGTCCAAGTTCCCAGCGTCCCTACGCTGAGACCGAACACGGCCAGCTGAGGGTTCGCTTGCGGTGGAGTTGCACCCCATATACCGAGACTTACGCCGAGAGGCCACACAAATTGATAGGTTTGGTAATGAGCGTGATCCCAAGATCCCAGTTCCGCCATTCCTCTTGCTCCACCAAAGCACTTGAGACCTACTAATATGAAGAAGATAATTCCTGGAATTATGGCGATGCCAGCAGCGACCCACACGCCTAGAAATATTATCGCAGCTATTATCATTATTGCCATACCTGTCCTTGCAGAGATTCCATGAATTTCGAAGTCCTCACCTCCAAAGAGGGCTCTGAGCGCTCTCACTATTTGTTTTCTTGCAAGCCAAAGCGACAATATTCCAAGACCTATGGGAAAACCGTTACCAGCCCATAGGAACCAGGGAAATGGCCGCGCAGTTCCTGTCCAAACTCCTTCTGGAACCCATCCGCTTCTTATGGCTATGGCTGGATATATCCAAGTTATCAGGAATATGCAGAGGACACCCGTGGCAAGGAAGTCAATAGGCATTAACACCAATAAAGGCAGAGACCAAAGGCACAGTATACAGCTAACCTGTGCTCCTGGAAGCACCGACTGAATAGCATTAATTAAAGCGGGTGCTGTTGTTGTATTTATTGGAACGTTCCCAAATCCATAACCTACAAGCGCGCCTAAAGGAATAGCTGGGAAAACTTGAGAAATGAAGTAGGGAATGTTAAGAAGAACCCCTACAATAAAACTTATCCAGAATATTTTGTTTCTTGAGAAGTCTAAGAGTCGACCCCATAGCGGTTGATCCTCTGCGGGATATACTTCATTTATCGAATATGAAAGCGGCACAGCAAACGGGTAACCTAGCCTCTCCACATCATACCATTGTGGTCCGCCAAATAGTGTAATGGAAGTATGAACTAGCAACCATGTCGAGATTAAAATGAGAGACCAAGCTATTATGATAGGCAGAGTTTTCTCCCAGTATGGCACCCCTGCCGGAATGCCGCCGCCATCATAGTATACGTTTGCAACAGACTCATCTTGGAGAACCAGCCATGGTGGCACTAACCCGACCAAGTAATCTCTTGCGCCAGCAGGGAACCTCATCATAGCCATGGAAGCGCTGAAGGTATTTGTAATAGTATTAATCACATCAACCTCAGAGGAACCCCAAAATATAAACTCTCTTCCGCTGCAAATGGCCAGAATATAAATGAGCATTATTATGAAAGTTTTCTCCGGAACTTTTAGGCCTTTTCTACCAAGCAGAGCAATTACCACCAATATATAGATCCAAGGAAGCCAGCCGCCGGTCACAACCCAGTATTTTGGGCCTGCCCCTACTCTACTCAAGTAGGCCCATACAAATATTATCCATCCCAGCATAATCAAGGCGACTGTTTCCTTCAGTGAAAAACCAACAACTTTTTCCCTAGCAGATTGCTCAGTCAATTTTTTCCACCCCACCAACGAATAATTTCTTAGTAAAGATATTTAAGATTTACGTTCGTGCATTGAGGGGTGCTTAATCGCTTTAATTTTAACCATTTTGAAGTGATTATCAAGTTTAATGAAGATATTTTTAGCCCTTTTAAATGAGGCTGAAGCAGTTGTTTTCGGCATCAGACGCCAATTTAATGAGGATTTCTCCCCTCTCTCGAAGTTTCAAGCAAATATTTTGAGACTTCACAATTTTAGTAGAGCTAAATACGATGCTTGCGTCCAGTAAGACATCACTTAAATTTTTAACCCCAAACCCACCCCTCTCTACTTCCCTATACCTACCCTTTCCCCCTACTACCCTTTACCTACCTCTCAAGAGTGGATAGTGTTTGCGCTTGCTTGTTCGCTTGTTTGCTTGCTAAAAACATAAAATTAAAATAAAATTATGTTAAGTGAGATTAAGGTTTTTATCTTTAAAAATGGGTGAATGAGATGGTAAAACGGAAACGTCACTCATTTTCTTGGAGAAGGCATTTTCGCGGTAAGAAGCCATATAGGCATTTCAATAAAGATCGCGGGAGGAGGGGTCTCTTAACTTCATTAAAGATTTGGTTACCAGTTTTCTGCCCAGTTTATCTTATATTATCTTACTTTGAAGCTCTTGCTCCCATGAAATTTTATGGGCAAGTGCCATTAGCAGTAAGATTCTTTCTCTATCTATTTACCGTCTTCGTCGCTTCGCTAACTGGATACAAGGTCTTTCTTAAGCTTGATTATGAGCCGAGGACAGAAAGAGGCATATTCACATTAAGGTTGCTTTCCGGAGGCATACTTGTCGCATCATTTTTACTTCTATTGTTTAGCATTTCTTCTATCTTTGTTGCATCTCTTCTGAAGAGTGTGGCTAACGAGCTTTTAGCTGTCTTCTCGATAACCTTTTCCGCAGCGCTTCTTCTCTTAAGCGCCTATTTAACATTTAAGTTTATGAGAAGATCTGGAGTGATAGTATACGTTAGGTAGGATGATAAGCCTATCAGCTTCCATAGATTTCTGTTCCTTAAGGAGTTTTAGGGTTTCTTCTCTAGCCTTTAAAAACGCTTTTATGCCTAGGTTTCTGCTTCCGTATTGATAGACTATTTTGGGAGTTGGCTTATAGCCTTCTGGATTGGTGGGTTTCGGGCTTACTCTTAGTGTGCTAGCCTCCTTAATCAGCTGCATGCAAACCCACTTTTGAACATTGGGGTTTCCGCTTATTATGGCTATCCAAGCCATAACCCTAGCCGTTTTACTCCAATACCTGAAGACCCTATCGAAGACAACATGGTAATTGTTTGGGCTGCTCTCAAGGATAACATAGCCTCTAAGCCTAAACCTTTTAAGCGCTAAGTCAGCTAGCTCCCTAACCTTCTCTAGAGGCATGCGTCCAAATCAACCATAACAATATTCTTATGTGATAAGC
>JAWAXL010000034.1:0-14532 GCA_038820405.1 Bathyarchaeia archaeon | reverse complement strand
GATAGAGTAGACGTTATAAAGCATATTGGTCCATGTGAAGAATTCAATAAATATGGCTTAACTGTTGTTCCAGCAATAGTCTTCAATGAGGGCAAAATAAAGATTATGGGCGTATGCCCAAGCATGCAGACCATTGAGGCTGCACTTAAGGAGATGGGGGTATAGAATATGCCAGTAAAAGTTGAAGTATTCACATCTGAGCCACCATGCTCTGGTGGAAGACTGCTACTTAAACTCATAGAGAAAATAAAAGAGGAATATAAGGACAAAATCGAAGTTGAAATCTATCGCGGAATAAACCCCAAACTAAGCGAATACGACATAAACTCAAGCCCGGCAGTAGTCATTGACAAGGATATACGTATAATAGGCATATGCCCAAGTGAGGAAACTATCAAAGAAGCCCTTAGAGAAGCCGGCATAAGTGAGTAAAGACATCTTTAACTGTTAGAAAATAAAAACTCACTTATAAAGTAAGATGGAGGTATTCAAAAAGTCTTTAAAAGTAGCCGTTTTATTATGCGCTTAAATTCATTAACAGCTAATGGACATGAAAAAGGTTATATGGTAGCGGGGGGACGATTTGAACGTCCGATCTCTGGGTTATGAGCCCAGCGGGTTAACCTGGCTACCCCACCCCGCTTCTTCACATATATATAATTATCTTTCAAGAATAAATGAAAATGCTCTGGCTTAAAAATTTATCTCTGAGCTCTTTTAGTTTTGTGTGGTGGGTATCTCTTGTCTTCTAAATATGCTGAGACTGGCGTTGATGTTAGGAAAAGGGGTGTGGAGGTTTTCTGGGGTCTCTTAGATAATCTTTTTTCTGATGCCTTCTGCGTTGTTAGTGCGGATCCTAGCTTACCTGGCTTCGGTATTGTGACTCATGTTGATGGTGCCGGTAGTAAGCCGATTCAATCTTATCTCCATTGGAGGGAGACTGGGGAGATAGGCTGGTTTAAGGGTTTAGCCCAAGATGCCCTAGCAATGAATTTAGATGATATTATTTGTGTGGGTGCGCTGCCAATAAACTTCGTTGATTATATAACCGTAAACCCACTCAGAGTTGATAAAATTGGTGTTCTCAAGTCTCTAGGAGAGGGCTTTAAGGAAAGCCTGTCACTATTAGAAAGTCTAGGAATCAAGATTATGTTTTCCGGAGGTGAAACAGCTGATTTACCAGACCAGCTAAAAACATTAGATGTCATGGTAACTATGAATGGGCGTGTAGAGATCTCCAAGGTCATAACTGGAAATAATATTAGGCCTAGCAACGTAATTATAGGCTTTAGGAGCGGGGGAAGAACAAAATATGAGAAGAAAGATAATAGTGGAATAATGTGTAATGGAATAACATTGGCGCGCTTATGCCTAATGCGCAAAGAATACCAAGAAAAGTATCCGGAAATAATTGAAACGTATGATGGAAAAAGGTCATATTATGGTAGGTTTAAGTTTGATGATTATGTTGATGAGCTTGGCATGACCGTTGGCGAGGCAATACTATCGCCAACAAGATTTTACGCACCAGTAATCCTAAAGGTGTTAGAGCGCTTCAGAGAACATATTACTGGGCTAATCCATAATACGGGAGGAGGACTCACAAAATGCCTACGGGTGGGTAGAAACATTCATTATATTAAAGACAATTTGTTTGAGCCTGATCCAATCTTTAAGCTCATACAACATGAGTCCAGTGAGAGTTGGGAGGCAATGTATGAGAACTATAATATGGGTGTTGGCTTCGAGGTTATTGCGAGCCCCGAGGTTTATGATGACATAATCGAACTCTCAGAAAAATACGAGATAGATGCAAGGGTTATTGGAAGATGCAAAAGAAGTACTGAGGGAAATAAATTGACCATAAAGAGTTCTTATGGTAAATTCCAATATTACCTTAAAAAGTAAAGCGCTAAACTAAAAATTATCGTTTATTTTTATGTGGACATATAGAAGTCAAATCTAAAGCGCCATGAGGGATCTCTTCTTAGCAAAAATTCCTTAAACATGCATATCGTCTTTGGCAATAGCCCAGCGTTACCATATTTATGAAAGTGCCTCAAACCTTAACTTGGTTAGAACGGGTGATTAGGAGCCATCAATTATTGCCAAGTCTTTCTAAAGGAAATCTTTTAAGGGATATGAAGAAGATCTGAGTAAAACTGCGTGAATTAACGCTAACTTTGGCTTATCCTATCCGCTTAAGCAGTCTTTCACGCGCCTTCTCAACCTCACTTGAGATCCACTCAACATTAACGGTTTTTACCCCTGTTCTCCATAACTATCTGCCCATCGATTATAACGGTCTCAACATCAGGTGCTTTAGTCGCATAAACTAGGTGGCTTATCTCATTATATACTGGTCTTAGATGCGGTTTCCGAAAGTCGACTATTACTATGTCAGCTTTCTTTCCAACTTTAATCGAGCCAACTTCTCCATCCCAAAGAAGGGCCCTCGCTCCATCTATTGTAGCCATTTCAAGAACTTTATTTGCCGGGAGCAATGTTGGATCTCTATTAATTCCCTTATGTAGGAGGGCAGTGATCTTCATCACTTCAAACACGTCTGCAGAATAGTTTGAGCATGGACCGTTTGTGCCAAGGGCTACTATTATACCAGCCCTAAGCATATCTGGTACAGGGCTTATACCTGATGCGAGCTTGAGATTTGAGATTGGATTATGCACAACCTTAACTCCCATCGATCTTAAGATTTCAATGTCTCTTCCCGTTAAATGAATGCAATGTGCGGCGACAGTATCTACTCCTAAAACGCCAAGCGAATTGAGATACTCCACTACGCTGCCCCCAACGCAAATATTAAATGTGCCCCTAATCTTCAACATCTCATCCTCAGTCTCCGCTAGGTGAGTATGCCATATTATTGGGCCACACCTAGAGGCGTACTTCTCATTCAGCTCTTCTGTCAGAGCTCTGAGCTCTTTCATATATCCTGGATCAACTGTGTATGGTGCATGTGGATCAACGCTGACGCGTATTCTTCCTCCAGCCTCTCCATGCCACCTCCCGGCCAACTCCTTCAGGATTTTAATGTCTTGTTCTTTGCGCCAAGAGAAGCATACGTGGCCGATGATGCCTCGTAGCCCGGTTTCCAGGATTGCTCTAGCTTCATTATAATCATCCATATAGTGATACATCGTGTTGACCGTTGTCACCCCACCCATGATAGACTCTACTGCCGTTAAGAGTGAGCCTATGTAAATGTCATATCCAGTTATGTGCCTCTCAACAGGCCAAACCCATCTCTCAAGCCACTCCATAAGTGGATAATCATCTGCATATCCTCTTAGTAGGCTCATGGCCATATGCTGGTGCGCATTAATTAATCCTGGTATAATAACCCTCCCTCTAGCATCAATCTTCTCATATCTTGGGTATTTACGCTTAATCTCATCGCTCTTCCCGACGTCAATTATAGTGTTGCCCTCAATGACAACCGCTCCATCACTTATAATCCTCCCGCCATCCATTGGAGTGAGAGTTCCACCAAGCACAATTATCTCCATGAACTCACCTCAAAGCAAGAATAATTCCATAGTCTAAAAATTTTATTCTTTCCCAGATTAACGGATTAAGGCCTCGCGTAAATAATATAAAAGTGATGGGGCTGTGTAAGGATGTATTAGGGAAGTCTTATGGAGATAGCTCTTTCTGGCATGGATAGTGTAAGGAAATATTTTCGTGAGATTTATGGGCCTCAGACTGACATCCTTAGGATTGTAGAACTGGTCTCTGGAAGGGAGAAGTGTAGTGAGGAGCTTAAGGGCTTTGGCTATGGCATCCCATACCTAGTTGAGATCTCAGTAGATGGTGACCTCAAAAAGGTTGTCCTCGAAACTATTAGGCCAGGCGGCTTCGGACATGAACACTTCTCAGACAGAGCCCAGATACTTTTATGGCAGCACTCAGCATTCAATAAACTCCCAAGACACATTAGATCAATCGACGTTGGCGCCTTCACAACTAGCGGTACATTAAAGTCTCTTGGAGACTGCAGAGAGTTCTTCATAGTGACCGAGTATGTTGAAGGCAGACCATATTATTTAGATCTAGAGGATATTAAAGCCCGTGGCGGATTAACAGCACTTGATATTAAACGCTGCCTAGTGCTCTCAGATTATCTCGTTGAGGTTCACTCGGTTAAAGGTGTTGGATTAGAACCGCTTTATGTTAGGCGCATTAGAGATCTTATTGGTCATGGGGAGTGTATAATGGGCTTAATAGACAGTTATCAGCCCAAGCTGGATTACGCTGACGAGAAGACCTTAATGGAGATTGAGCATAAGTGCGTTAAGTGGCGATGGAAGCTCAAGAAGAAGACCCATAGATGCGCAAGGGTCCACGGAGACTTCCATCCATGGAACATATTATTCCATGAGGCAACAGACTTTACGGTTCTAGATAGGAGTAGGGGGGAATGGGGCGAGCCAGCTGACGACCTAGCGGCCATGACAATAAACTACATATTCTACTCCCTACAGGCATATGGCGAGCTGAAGGATCCATTCAAGAAACTCTTCAAAATATTCTGGGAGAATTATCTAGAAAAGACTGGGGATGAGGAGATCCTAACAGTTATACAACCATTCTATGCATGGAGGGGATTAGTTATAGCGTCACCAATATGGTACCCAAACCTGACAACTGAAATTAGAAAAAAGATATTTAACTTTATAATGGACGTATTAAGCATGGAGAAATTCGACATAAAAATATTAAAATCTTTAACTTAAATACATAAGGATAGGTTCCCCTTGAAGGCTGGTTGGTGCGTTTGGGTTACCGGATTACCTGGCAGCGGTAAATCCACAGTTGCCTATCTATTGGCTAACAAGCTTAAGTTCATAGGTGTACATGCCTACGTTCTTTCCTCTGACGCCCTACGTAAGGTGATGACTCCCAGCCCTAAATATACTGAGGAGGAGCGCGATATTGTCTACAGTACGCTTGTGTATATTGCTAAGATCTTAACGGATAATGGTGTGAACGTAATTATTGATGCTACAGGTAATAGGCGTAAGTATCGTGATTATGCCAGACAGATGATCCCAAGATTCATGGAGGTATATCTTAGATGTTCACTCGAAGTATGTATTGAGAGGGAATCTAAGCGTGGTGTGGACTTCTATGGGGCGCCTAGAGAAGTATATGCTAAGGCTTTTAGGGGGGAGAGTAGGACTGTCCCAGGATTGGGGGCACCCTATGAGGAGCCTTTAAATCCAGAGGTTGTCGTAGACTCAGACAAGCTTAGGCCAGAGGAGTGCGTGGGGAGAATATTGGATGTTATATTGGAATGCTTTATTGAACAGCCAAGCACGTAACCCCCTAAATGTCCAGTGCCAAAGAGTCTAGGGCGAGCCTATAAAGCCGCTTAACTTTAAATAATTACGTGAAGCCTAGGAATATTAAGGAGACTGAAAGACACTACCAATGAATTATATGCTTAGAAGATTCTAACGAGGAAATATGACATAACTACAAGTGAACACTTTCAGGGCTAGATTTTCACATTTGGTGGCACGAACCTTCTCAGCCTTTGTAGCATCTCCAGGCGCTCCTTATCACCCAACCTCGCGCCCTCAACGGCCTCCTTTAATATTCTTATTGATTCATCCATTGTTTTCTTGTTAACTGGGTATGGAACCCCATCCTTTCCGCCATAAGCAAATGAGTATTTGACTGGGTCTCTCCAGCTCGGCTTACTACCATAAATTATTTCAGCTATGAATGCCAAGCCCCTAACGGTTGATGGCCCTACACCCCTAATGCCCAGCAGCTCCTCATAGTTTCTCGGCTGTACCTCGTAAGCTATCTTCAGGACCCTCCAATTAATTGATAATGGCATTTTAAGGAATTCTGCAACGTACTCCCCATCTCTGGACTTGGACTCTTGGATCCATTCCCCTAATGATCTTTGATATGATGGTCGTATCATCTCAAGCATCCTTGTAACCCTCTCCGGCCTCTCCTTGGCTATATCTACAGAGGCCTTCCTACATTCCTCGCTCTCCCTAGCAGTCATATCGAGTGCGAAGGGACGCTTAACATCTCCAACTATGGCGCTGTGGGGTTCAACAACAAAACTCTTGACGTTTTCTGATAGCCAATGGTATCTACGTGCTGTTCTATCGTTCATATTCATGCCCTGCTGGACCACCGCCCACCTCCCATCCTCCGCTATAAAGAATGCATGATGATAAAGTTGATAGCCAGACTGTATTGCAGCGTTATCAACCTTAGCGGTCATTCTACTAGCATACTGTAGACCATTTACCTTTGATGTTGATAAATTGAAGACTTCGCCGACAGTAGATATCTCTGGAAGGGTTTCCTTTGAGGTCTTCCCTTTACCTCCACATACTGCTATACCCAGATCCGCATTTTTGAGTGCTGTCTTCAAGACCCCAGTAACAACTGTTGTTAGGCCAGAGGAGTGCCAGTCATATCCCAGCACACATCCAAATGCCTGAAACCAATATGGATCAGAGACTCTTCTCAGGAACTCCTCACGGCCATATTCATCGACAATAATTATGGATATCTCTCTCGCCAATCCTATCATGCGCTTAACTAGCCATTGCGGAGCTTTTCCATCATGTAGGGGTAGCTCTGCTAAACCAGTCCTTTTCACTTGGATCTCCTAACAGATAATGAAATAATTTCTTCTCCTTTAAATGTTTCTTTCTGATTAGTTGGCCCTCATGGTTTATCTCGCCACGCCTGATCCTGGTTACGGATATTGGAACTTGATCCTCGGCTAGAACCATATCTATGACAATTATTTTCAGCGGTCCAAGCCCTCTTTTCTTCCTCAAAATATTTATCTCCTTAGCCCTTGCCTCAGTCTCTTTGCTGACAACTATTGCCTCGATCTCCGGGCTCGATATTGCTGGTCCATAGGGGTCATTTAGCGGTACTATCTTAACCCTTTCCGCGACCCCTAAATACTTAAAGAAGCGTATTAGGTTTCTAAACCTAACCTCATAAGGCGCAACCTCATGGTTCTTACGTAAGCTCTTTACAAGATCATCCGTGGTTAAACCTACTAAAACGGTCTCACCGCTCTCCAAAGCCTTTTTTAGCAGATCTTTATGGCCCTTGTGGAGCTCATCAAAAGTTCCCCCGACGCCAACCACCCTAAATAGTTTTCTCCTACCCCTACATGTGTCAGATATTATATGAGCATCACCCAATTTTAACACTTTTTTCATGTGCTCATCTCACAATATTATTCCCTAAATGGGTTTATGTGTGGGAAAGCTCGGAAACAGGTCTTCAGTATTGGGGGCCCAAGGATTATGAGGAATGGTATCTCCGTTGCGTATACCCATACTAGCCAGATTATGGCTGCGTAAAGCGGTAATTGGAAGCCCCCTCCAACAGCCACTGGAAGGGAGGAATATTTGGCTATACGCCCAAACGACAAATCCCATAATTGTGCTTCCAACCAGCAAGCCAACTATTGAGGCTACACTATAACTTCTCCATTGTGGATAAAAATGCCCTATAATAACCATTATAGTATAGCTAGCAATTGAGATGCCAAGGAAGAGGATTGTAGCTTCTAAGGAAAAGTAAGTCAATGGGACATACTCGGTGATGGCAAAGACTATCATAAGAACTATGCTTATTATGGCTAGGGTCTTGTCCCAGTTTATCTTTCTCCTAGAGAAGTATCCAAGTAAGTAGAAACCTATGAAATTCGCTGTCACGCCAGCTAAGAGACTAAGCAATGGGTCGCCATGAATTAAAAGGTCGCTTATAAATATGCCTATAGCCGCTCCTAAACCGCCAACAATTGGGCCGAAGAGGACAGCAAAGACCGCCGGTATCACGACAATCGGCCAAAATCTGACAATTCCGATCCCTGGGGTTGTTATTGGGGTAAAGAGATAAACCACATATCCAAGCACGCCGTAAAGGACACCACAAAGGGCACTAGCAGCAATATCAATTGATCTCATATTAACATTAACTCATTATTTTTATGGATAAATAAGATTTTTGTATAGAATATCTAAACATGTTCAAATATTACATAAATAAATAGTGGTTATATGAGAGAAGCAATTATTAGTTTAGATATTGGTGCAAGCTTAGCTAAAGTTGTCCTCGTTGATGAAGAACTTAGAATTATTAGCTACGGCATTTTTCCATCGGAGGAACTGAGAGAAACAGCGTTGATGGCGCTTAATCACATTTTTAATACAATCGATCAAGAGAAAAGAGAAAAGATAAGGATGATTCTATCTACTGGCGGGGGGTCGAGGTTTCTTGTTAAGGAAAATTTCGGATTATTCCTCAAGCGGATTGATGAAATAAAGGCTATTGGGCTGGGAGGGTTAGCATTATCTGGAAAGAAAGATTGTCTGGTTGTTAGTGCTGGAACTGGTACAGCCCTCGTTGTTACACGTAATGGTGGGAAATTTACAAGGCATGTTGGCGGCACCGGCGTTGGTGGAGGGACGATACTGGGGCTCTCTCGGAGGATGCTTGGGGTGTCAGATTTCATGGTTTTAGAGGAGATGGCATTAAGGGGGGATCTAAGAAAGGTGGATCTTATGATTGGCGATTTAATTGGGGGCCCGATTGGCATTCTACCAGCAAATGTGACGGCCTCAAATTTTGGGAAAATTTTTGGTGAAGCAAGCGCTGATGATATTGCTGCCGCAATATTTAATTTGGTCTCACAGACAATCGGTGTTGTCTCAGCTATGGCTGCAAAGGCATATGGATTAGAGGATAGTATAGTTGTCACGGGGATGCTTGCTAAAAACAGGATGTTCTCCAAGATTATACATGAGGTAGCTGACTTATTTTCTGTCAAAATCTCTATTCCAGAGAACTGTGAACTTGCAGGAGCTATTGGCGCTATTGTAACATATCTTCAGGAGATAACTTAAGTAAGAGCAAAATTTAATTAATGGGGCAGAGTTGATATACTAGTGCTTTTACTTAAGGGTGTTCGCACTTGCCTATAGACCCAATACTTGAAAGGAAAACGGAGGTACTTATAGAACTTAGAAACTATAAGGTTTTAGAAAGGGAGAGGGATGAGAACAACATATTTACTCTTGTTGAGGATAGAGAGGGAAAAAAGATTCTAGTATGGACTGCATCCGTTGCGGACATTGGTATTAAGCATATAAATCAGATGGCGAAATACATAAAGGAAAAAGGTGCTGAGGAAGGCATAATAATAAGCAACAAATATACGCAGTCTGTAAAATCCCAGGCTAAAAAGGAGAATATTGAATTGATCCCGCAGGACTTCCCATCATTCAATATATTCAAGCATTATTTAGTTCCAAAACATGAAATATTGTCACTTGAGGAGAGGCAAGCTCTTCTAGAGAAGTACCATATAGAACCATGGAAGCTACCGCGTATAAAGGCTTCTGATCCAACAGTTCGCTTGATTGGCGCTAAGCCAGGGGATATTGTGAAGATAATTAGGAGGAGTCCAACTGCGGGAGAGAGTATATATTATCGATATGTTATTGAGGGCTAGCTGGCCTATATGCCTTCATAACGTCCTCTATTCTCCTTATCCCTATCTCTGTTATCCTATACTCTCCTTCAGGGGATTTCTCAACTAAACCGCTTTCAATAAGTTTTGGTAGCTCATTAATCACGGTCTTCTTAGCCTTTCCAGTTAATCTAGATAATTCGCTTATGGAGAGGGCATCTTTGCTAAGTTTTCCAATTCTATTGCCTATGTAGGCTCCTAGAAGTGCAAGGCATATTGCATTCCTTGCTGATAGATCTAAACTTGGATTTATTATTGGTCCACTGGGAGATATCTCTACTAAGCCAGCTAAATCATTCATGAGCCTCACTATATCAGGAGTGTATATAATTTTCTGCAGTATCTCTATGTTTGGGCACACCTGTGATATAAAGCGCAACAGCGACTCGAAGATTTGCTTGGAGTCCCCCTCAAAATCCACTTTTAAGTCACCGATCTCCAAGTGAACCTTAATGATGCTCCTCTCGCTCAACCTTTACCCTCCTCATGCTTAATCTTTGGCAATATTTCGTCGAGGAAGAACTTTACCCCAAGCGTTGTTATTCTATACTCTCCTCTACCAACCCTCTCAACAAACCCCATATCCATCAGCTCGCTTAGGCGGGCGGCGACGGTCCCGCTCTTACATCCAGTTGTGACTGTTAGATCGGCCACTGAGAGGGAGTCTTTTTCTAGGCGGCCAACTCTATAACCAACATAAGCCTTAATCAAGTTTAGCATTATTATGTTTCTGTCCCCACCCATCCTCTCACGTGAGATAGCTATTACGGGTCCCTCAGGCGTGAATGCTATCAAACCCTTAATGCTCCTCAAGAGATCTTCCACGTCTATGGAGAGGGTTAGCTGCGTAGCCAGGTCATATGCTGGTAGAATCTTGCTCATAAAATTGAATAGAGCTCTTATGACTTCATCCGGCCTACCAACAATTTTTGTCTCTACATCCTTATATTTCAAAGTTACCTCTAAATTTTCCCCTTCATTCTCCATTGCTCTTCACAAATCCTCTATCGCAATAATCCTCCCAAATATATGTTAATGATCATATATCTAAAGATTTTTGCTTTAAATTAGTTTGAAGAATAAAATAAGATTGGGAAAATATATTAGCGATTGAGGTTTAAAAATGAGTTTATCAAAATTTCTTCCTAGACGCTTAAGCTTCCCAAAAATATGTGAAGTATTAGTTGCTTACCTAAATGCTGGTGCCGATAAAGAGTATGTTAGCGTAAGTGAGGTTGCCGAGAAGACAACTGTTACACTGCATAACATCAGCCGCAACAACAGCTTCTTTAAAAGCTGGGGTTTTATAGAGGAAAGCGAGAAGGAGCAGGGAAAGTATAGACTTACTAAGGAGGCTGCAGAGTTCGCTTACGTCTATCGGATTGATCCAGAGGGCGAAAAAACGAAGCTCCTCTTAAGAAATATTCTCTCGAAAGATAAGGTTCTAATCGAATTCATTGAGCGTATAAAAAGTGGGGGTATTGATAGAGAAACAGCCCTAATAGATCTGCCAAGAATAGTTGGCGATCTGAGGGCTGATAAGGTTGGGCTGAACGCTTTCCTAGACTTGATAGCATATGCCTTTGAAATAGACTGGTTATCTGCGTCAGTGAAGAGGATGGTTAAGCCTCCAAGGAAAGTTACTCATGCTGAGGTTAAGGTTATGAAAACACATTTAAGGAGAGCTGAGAAGGTAGTTTCATCAATGCCCACAATATCCATGGAACCAAAAATAAATATAACAATAGACCTAACCATAACCTCAGAAATTACACCAGCAATGTTTAAGGAATATATTAAGGCTATGTTAGAGGCTTATGAGGAGCATATGAGGGAGAGAACTGCTAAAAAATAATACCATAAATCTATTTTTACTATTTTCCAACAACCTTCGGCAAGACCTCTTCTTTAATCCACCGCTCACCCTTTGGAGTTAAAGTCCACCCAACCTCTTTAGATGTGGGTTTGAAGACAAGGCCTCTTTTAAACATCTCATTTAGTCTTGAAGACACTTGAATAGAAAGCCCTGAGTACTGGAGGAGACGCCTTAATTGTGATGGACTACAACGCTTGTCCTTAAAAAAATATAGAAGTAAACCTACAGCCTCATAATGTGTGATGGAGTTAAAATCCCCTAACATAAGCACGGGTCCCTCATCAGTATACTTTACTATACTTTCAACCTTCTCAAAGTCAACCCTCTTACCCACTAAAATCTTCTCTGAGACAAGGGATTCTAAGCTCTTGAAAAAGTTTTCCGGCAATTTTTCTAATGTTTCAAGCAAGTCGTTTGGTGTTGATCCCTCCACTATCACCTTACCAAAAGACATTTTTATCTCAGCTTGTATTCTTCCCACAGAACATCACTATATCTTCTTTGATACCATGAATCCTTAATAAGCATTAAGTGTTTATAATCTTAATCTATGATTAAGATTAAAATAAAATTATTTTATTTTGTTTATAACAATTCTCTCTAAAATCTTTTCTTTTAGAATTTTACTGACTATTTCTGGTTTAGCACTACCCCTTAAATCTTTCATGATCGCGCCCATTAGTGTACCAAGCGCACCGAGACCATTTTCTAGGATGAGACCCTCATTTTTCTCAATATATTTATCTACAATCTTATAGAGGTCCTCCTCCGATATCATTGTTAAACCAAGATCCTTCAAGGCATCTATTGGATGGGCCCCTTCATGTTTAGTAAGCCACTTCAATATCTCTGGTATGGCTTCCTTACTCGTCTTCTCCTGACCTACAAGCCTAAAGGTTTCAATTATTTGCTCATCAGACAGCGCACTAACATTGAACCCATCACGCTTAAGGGCTTTAAAGGTCTCTGTAAGAACCGTTGCTACAACCGTCGGTGTAACATTAGTCTCCTTAACGATTACCTCAAAGAAGTCATCATACTCCGCATCTAGGAGCTGTCTGGCAAGCTTCTCATTTATATTATAAGTCATCATCAATCCTTTGATCCTCTCCTCCGGGAGCTTTGGCAGATTTATCTTAATCTTCTCTATAATCTCTCTTGTCACTTTTATCGGCGGTATATCCGTCTCAGGATACATTCTAGCGGTCCCCGGCCTAGGTCTCATATATCTCGTTGTCCCATCAGGGTTCGCTGCACGCGTCTCCTCAGGGACGCCTTTAAGTGCCTCCCTCGCCCTCTCAACTACGGCTTTGAGGGCATCCTTTGCATTATCAGCCCTGCCTGTAACTAGAACTATCGCATCCTCCTTGGCGGCATTCATTATCCTCCTTAAGCTGGCTATCTCCTCATCCGTAACACCATAGGATTTTAACTCATCCGTGTGGAGTATTCCACTAACCTTACCCCAAAACTTTGCCCTATCAGCTAATTCTCCACCAAACCTCAATCCCGGAGCAAGCTCAAAGATGAGTAAACCCGAGAATTTAAGAAGCTTCACGGCTAACACAACATCACCCCTACTTATTGCATTCTTAAGCACATGACATTTAGTCTCCCTGAATATCGGAGTTACGTCAATGAACTCCTCTATAATATCTTCCTCCCTTAGCCCGCGCTTCAAAAGCTCATCTCGCATCTTGAGTAGATTAAGCTGGCGCTGAACCTCATATTTAATGACCTTTGAGATGAGCTCAAGCTCTTGGACTCCCTTTATCTCAATTAGGGCTCCGTCTTTAATGGATATATTTAGATCCTGCCTTATGGTTCCAATCCCACGCTTAACTCTTCTAGTAGCCCTAAGTATTTTCCCTATTGCCAGAGCCACCTTCTCCGCCTCCTCTGGACTATTTATTACTGGTCCCGTCGTAACCTCTATGAGTGGTATTCCAAGCCTATCAATCCTATACTTAACTATAAGGTCCTTCTCGTCCACCTTTCTAGCAGCGTCCTCCTCAAGACTTATATGCTCTATTGGGATCTCTCTTCCATCAACTATTATGGAGCCATTCAGCGCTACAACACACGTCCTTTGGAAGCCAGTTGTGTTTGAGCCGTCTATCACGATCTTACGCATAACATATATTTCGTCAACGGGCTTGGCATTCATCATTAAAGCTACCATTAACGCTATTTCTAGAGCCTCTCTATTAAGCTCGTGAGGTGGCTCCTCATCCATCTCCACTAAGCAAGATGTTCTTGTATCAGCTTCATATAGGATCTTTACGCCCTTCTGGAACTCAAAATAAGCTGCAGGATCAACTTGACCCAGCTCGCTCTGTGTTGGTCTTAGTCTTCGCGAGAACGTTATTTCAGGCTCACATTTAAAGAGCTCGGGACTACAGCTGCAGAACAATTTCTCAGGTGTTGCTAGCTGCTGGTGGCACTCTAACCCAACTTTAAGTCCAATCTCCCTATAGTTAATCTTCAACTTCCAACAGCCCTCCCCATTAAGGTTTTCAGCGGCTCAATATGCTCAACAGTCCTTTGAGATATTTCTCCAGCAATATTTGTTAATAAGAGCCTCTTAACTTCTTCTGGATCATCTGTCTGAGCTAGGCACCACATCATCTTCACGAGCGCCGTCTCGGCGAGCATATCGCCAAGCGGCACAACACCCATCATAAGGAGATCTCTGCCAGTGGAATAGACATTCATGTTCACACGCCCCCAAATGCACTGGGATGTCATCGCAACAATCACGCCGCTCTTAATCGCCCTCTCAATTGCGGGGAAGCACTCCCTACGAACATGTCCAAGACCGGTACCTTCAAGAACAATGCCTCTATATCCCTCAGAGACATACCAATCAATGACATCCAATTTAAGACCGGGATAATATTTTATTAAAGTGGACCTCTCATCAAATCTCGGTTTTAAAATGAGCTCGCGATCAGGATTCCTTAGACGATACTCATCCGTCAGCATAATGATTTCATTGCCAGCTACTCTGGCTAGCGGACCAGCATTTATCGACTTGAAGGCATCCCTCCTACTAGTGTGACATTTCCTTACCCTCGTCCCCCTATGTAAAATTATTGATTCATCA
>JAWAXL010000033.1:0-15231 GCA_038820405.1 Bathyarchaeia archaeon | reverse complement strand
ATATACCTTCTGCACAAAAAATATACGTAGATAATACAATTAAAACGTACAATATATGGATAGTATTGAAGATGGGCGCTTTATGCTCCGCCGAGCTCTGCGCAAGCTGACCCCCGCCCCGGAGATTATTAGGAGACTAAGGGGTCTTTCCAGCAGGCTCTTAAGGTTAAATTGCTCTCTGAAGCATATTTTTGGAGGCAGGAGTTTTCTCAGGGTTTTCCTCAAGTGCGCCATCATCGTTTTCGTCCTCAGCGCCCTCATAGACTACATCCTATGGTTCACCATAAATTTTCACGTCCCATGCTGGACCATCGCCACAATGAGCCTCTCAACTTCACTCATACTATACGCAATAACTAAACTGCTGCCGGAGACCAGGCATTGAAATAGCTATTAAAAAGCCTTTTTCCATCCACCTTCAAAAGGCGCTGTCATCGATGGCAATGAGGGCTAACGCCAATAACCTTTAGGCGTTCAAGAGCCATTAAGTTTTGAGGGATGCTGAGAGCGCCTCAGAAATCTAGAGACCACACAAATCTCACCAAAAACCTTAACAATAAAACTTTTCAAAAACGAATCTTTCTGAGGATTAGAATCTGGATTACATTTAATATGTGTGGGATCCCTTGGAGGAACCACCAGAACTCTGGGAGGAGCGGCTGGACTCTAAAGGATATTGACGCTGGCTCCATCCACACGTATGGTATGTTGAAGAACATTTAGTTGAAATGGTAGCTCACAGGCCCTACAAGGCTCCCACCAGTCTTATGGTAGAAGTAGGCTAAGAAGAATCCTGCCGTAAACAACTGAAACATGTATGTTGCCATCATTATTGCTCCAGACAACCAGTAACTGAAGTGATATAGCCCGAAGAGAAGCGATAAGAAAATGATCGAGAATGTAACTCCATGCCTATTGAGAAAGCCTCCTAGAATGCAGCCGCGGAAAACACCCTCCTCCGAGATGCTTATGAGCATGTAAGCGAGAAAGTAAACGGGCAGATGAATATAAAATGGCAGTATGAAGCCGTGCTCCCTCCCCATAATAAATATTGAAACCGTGAGGTCAATAATATTATGGAGGATGGCGAGAAGAAAACCCACTAGACAATACCTCCCCCATCCCCCTGCCCTTCTGGAGAGTTCTGAAAAAGATGCCTTCTTCACAAATTTAATGTAAAGCCAGAGCGTGACAAACTCGGCCGCATAGAAGGACATGTGAGCAACAAAGCCATAAGGATAATAGACTCTTTTAAGCAAGTTTCTTAAACTGTAGAGCAAGCGTCTGATTACTATTAGAGCTTATAGAGACATCAAGTTTATAATCGTGTTGGTTTAGATTTATTGTGGTGTTTCCTTTGTCGTCTAAGAGTGTTACGTTTAAGGTTCCGCCTTGGGTTTCAGATGAGGATCTGGCTCGCATTATCAATGAGGTTTTATCTAGGCTTGGTGGAGCCATTCCCATAGATGAGCTTAGAAGGGCTCTCGGAATCAAGCCCGAAGATCTCGTTGAGGAAGTCGAAGCATGCGAGATTGAATCTCTTGAAGAGAAGGAAAGGGAGAGACTTCAATGACCATTCTCGATACAAGTGTTACCGTGGATAAGGCGAAATCTAAGAAGCCCATTAACAAAGATATAACTGCTGTAACATTGGTTGAGTTCCCTAGAATAGTCTACTATAAGTTGTTTAGCGGTAGAGTTATATTCCCTATAAGGCATGACTTTATATTAGCCCATAGGCTCCAGTTAGGTCTCCTTGAGTTAGGTAAGCCTCAGGCTCTCTCAGACCTATTGGTCGCCTCAATAGCCATAAACAGAGATGAGGAACTAATTACAAGGGACCGAGACCTTAAACTCATAAGTAATGTGACTAAAAGATTAGGATACGAAATAAAATTGACATTAAAGCAGCCCATTTAGCATTCATGACAGTATTCCTCACCTGCTTTAAGATTAAACTTTACTCCTTAATAATTGCTAATAAGTTTTAAAATTACCATTCTATCTCATCAATCTGCCTTATAGAAACTACACTGTTACTCTATTATTTCCTTAAGAATTTCTTTTTCTCCTCTTAAGGTGCGGTCTTTTATCCATATTGGGTTGAAGTAGTTTGTCATGAAGACGTTTGCTGAGATATGCCCCATTAGAAAGTCTATCTCTGGTCGCTTAAGCTACTTTACCATCTTGGAAGCCCAATACTCCCTTAAATCGCTGAATCTAAGTTCAATTCTTCTCCGCTGCACTCTCTTATAGGTTAATTTTTCAGCCTTCGAGACTTCTTCAATTACAGAATTAGGTACTATGGAAAATAAACACTTTCTTTGTTTTCCCTATGAAAATTTCAGGGTACTCGTAATGCTTCAGAATCGAATCCTCATAATAGTTTCCTATTTCTTCTTTTGCTAAAGAGATTATCAGGTTGTATACATTTATGGCTTCAATAAGCCTTAATCCAGTTGTTGCAATCAAATCAATAAAACTTGCTATCTAAGGTATTTCCTCCTTCACCTTCCTAACTCTGTCTAATAAGTCTCCCTCATTATTCTCATACAAGACTAAATAGCTGGCTGCGCCCAAAAGCGAATCTCTGTTGCGGTGTTGAAGACAAAGGGACATGGGGGAGGAAATACCACAATTTTTAGTTTTTAGTATAGATTTATGCAACCTCGATCAGATAACTTCGATATATGCAAGAATAGGGTAAACTGGGCTTAAGCTTGGGTTTTAGCCTTGCTTGCTATTTGCTCTATTCTTCTTAGGCTTTTAAATATGTTTTGTGCTTCTCTGAGCACTATCTCTTGATCCTTTACACTTAGACCTCTCATTATTTGATCTATGTCCTCATGTATTTGCTTCGCTATGTCGACGCTGCTCACTGCAGCCACCTCAAGATCATATTTGGCGTGCCCACTCTTATAGTTTTCAGACCTCTTCTTACATTAACATTGTTTATGGAGTCTTCAGTCCGCTCATTAAAATCATCCGTGTTCCAAGATGAAAGGTAATCAGCGTTGAGGAGTGTTGCCCCAGCGTAATGCAATAGGTCACCAAACTTCAAAGACATCTCCCATAAATATTCGTTGACAAGCAACAGTAAATCTCTCGAGTTTAAACTTAAAAGTCTAATTTCATAGGCATCCATCACCTCTAATATCCTAAGCGCATCACCAACCCTCAACGGTCTCCTGGTGAGTCCAATCGCTAAATCCATCTCCACAGCCTGCCTGCAGGATACCATCTCAAAACCAAAAGTTCTCAGCTCATCCATAAAATTCCTTGTTTGACCATGAAATAAATCAAGCGGATTATCTAACGATAAATATAGCAATTTAACTGCTAAATCAAACAATAAATTATTATTAGTGTCCAGACCATGGGAAGTAAATCCATTAACAAGATGAAGGGCACCAGAACTAGGGGTTTGAATCCTACCCTGCACCATTAAGCGACTCCCTTTTTTGAAACTAAAAGTGAATAGAGTTTGCAGAACTAATAGAATATAAATGTATAATTTTACGTCATAGCCTCGGCGATTAGCTCGCTTATGTCCTTCACTTTTATCTTATCCTCGTATCCAAGAGTTTTTACAGCATCTTCCAGCATTGATAGACAGAATGGACAGGCTACCGCTAGTATATCGGCGCCGGTCTCAATTGCCTGATTTACTCGCATCTCAGATGGTCTTGGTCTGCGCGGCCAATCAAACCACATATGTCCTCCACCACCGCCACAACAGAAAGATCTCTCCCTATTTGCTTCCATTTCTATAAATTTTATTCCAGGAATCGAGTCTAAGATCTTTCTAGGATCATCGTATATATCATTCCATCTCCCAAGGTAGCATGGGTCATGATAAGTAATTTTATAATTAAGTTCTCTTAGTTCAATTTTATGTATTAGTTTCGCTATCAATTCAGTGTAATGTAGGATCTCAATATCCATATTATACTCATTCTTGAAGACGTTAAAGCAGTGTGGCGATGTTGTGACGATTCTTTTCACACCAGTATTTTTAAATATTTCAATATTTTGTCTCGCTAACTCCTCAAATAGTCCTTTCTCACCTATTCTTCTCATCTCTGAACCGCAGCATGTTTCATCTTTACCAAGAATACCAAAGCTAATGCCAGCCGCCTTAAATATTTTAGAGAGAGACCTCGCTATCTCTTTACATCTATCATCATAAGATGTTGCACAACAAACATAGTAGAGAAATTCCTGTCCACTAAATTTTTTTACATCTAATCCCTCCGCCCACTCATCCCTTTTATCCCGCGCCCGTCCCCAAGGGTTACCATAGAGAAATGTGAGTACTAAAGCATCTCGTAGGGTTGGCGCCGCCCTTCCCACCTCAATAAGATGTTCCCTTATCTTGATGAATTTTTCAACCTGCTTTATATTGACGGGACAGCTCTCCTCGCATAACTTACAAGTTCTGCATGACCATACCAATTCATTACCAATTGTTACACTATAATTATGCCCGAATACTTCATTAAACATTCTAAGCCAGCTTCTAGGTCCTTCAAATGGCTTCTCATAAGATATGAAAGAGGGGCATAAAGCATTACATGTCCTGCATCCAATACAATAGAGAAATTCCCTAAATTTCTCACAGATCATTGTTCTTCCATTATCTAAAAGTATTATTGATATTTGTGGGTGAGAGATCTTCACCTCAGAAGATTTCTGCATACCAGTAATCTGCGAAGGTCCTGCAAGGCTTTGGAGAGATAGGTCTGCTGCGATTCCCTCAAAACCAAACAGGCCTGCGCATAACGTTTGGAATAGAGCCTCATCCCTATTTCTAACTATCTTCTCTAAGCCGACGAGGAGAATGATGTTTGCAGCCTCTTGTAATCCTCTTGTTATATTCCTTGAGTGTTCAAGAAAGAAGATTGTGCCATCCTCAGCCGAGATGGCGTTAACCCCATAGAGGATAACCCTATCTTTAACCTCCTGCCTCTCTGACCAGTTAAACGTTCTTGAGATAAAGGATCTCCACTTAACTTCTGGCGGAATAAGTGGTAGCTTCCAGTAAGGTCTACGCCTATTGGTGGGCAAGTAACCCATTAACTCTTCATAATAGGACTCCTCGATCTTAAACTCGTGCTCAAGAAGATCCTTTAACTCCTGAACTGTATTTGATCTGTTTACCGTCAAAGTACCGAAAGTGCAGATGTTCTTAATTATAGATACGGCTTCCTCGGCATTAGATGCATAGAAAACGTTTACTCTAGCGTAGCGCTTTAAGCTCTCCGTCAATTGTTTAATAAGGGCATCTAAGTTTTCAATGGAGTTCTTCCGGATTTCATTTAGTCTCCACTTAATCTTATCTAAATCAAACTTTGATACGGGTTCCCCGAATTTTCTATAAGATGGCCAATTTTTATGGAGAACCTCTGGTACCTTGATACCTGAGACGGGATTCACTATCTCTATTGGTAAGAATTGCTCTGACAAGCACCTCACCTTTTACCGCTTTAAATAATATACTGAGGGGCGCGTTCCAGCTTCCTCAAGAAGACGAAATGCTCTCTCATTTTTAATAAGCTTTGAAACTTCGTTTTCAGGGTCATCGAGGTCTCCAAAATACCTGGCGTTTCCCACACATGTAAGTACACAAAGGGGCGTGGCCTCAGGATCCTTCCCAGGGACCTTTCCCTCTTTATACTTGTCAATTCGATGAGCACAGAAGGTACACTTTGACGCAGTCTTATCTTTTATGGCTTGATACTTTGACCTTATATCGGTTTTTAGTAGTCTTAGCGGTTCAGGGAGCTCGACTTTATCTATGTATATACGGGAATCATAGGGGCAGGCGACTATACAAAGTCTACATCCAATACACTTGTCATAATCAGTTATAACTATTCCATCCTCACGTCTTGTTATAGCCTCTGTTGGGCAAGCTTTCATGCATGCTGGTTCTTCACATTGCATACAAGGCATTGGAAGGAAGACTCTTTCGACATTCGGGTATTCACCATTCTCGAAGTCCATCACCTTACCCCAAACCACATCCTGAGGAAGAAAGTTCTCGATTTGACAAGCTGCAACACATGAGAGACAGCCAACACACTTTTTTAAATCTATAACCATTCCCCAGTGAACCATACTCTTCCACTTATTCCTCCACCTTATATATTTTGACTTTAATGAGGTCGCATGCTGACCCGCCAGCGTCCATGAGGTTTAGGTCTAGCTTTATAAAGTCACTAATATTTGGAACTGGCAGATCTTTTGCATAGGGTGCTATCCACTGACCTAGCTGACCAACAAGCACAGCAACATCGGGTCTCTGTCCCTCCCTAATTATTGCTCTAGCCTTCTTTTTCCCAAATGGTGATTCGACAACGACGATATCGCCGTGCTTTATTCCCCTCTCCTTAGCCGTCTTAGAACTTATAACTATTCCTCCAAAGTCCAGACGCATTGAGGAAAGATTGAGCATTCTTGGGATTGACGTGTTGGCCGTCCATACAAGGTCGGGGCTTCTGGAGGCTATTAACCATATATCATATTTTTTGGGGTCCTCTCCAATCCTCTTATACCATTCCTCCCATTCCTTTGAGAAGTCCTTAGCTTGCGGCAATACTCTATACTCTTCTATCTGCTTATCCCACCAGTGGATCCCACGCTCATGTAATCTATTACGTAGCTGCTCACCTACCCTTTTAATCCTTTCCTGATATGGTACTTCGAATCTCAGGCCCTTTTTCTTAAAGTGATAGTAGAGGTATCTAAACGTTCTTGGACACTTCTTTAAGTAGATGCAATGCTCGCGGAACCAGTCTAGGCCATAAATCTCTTCGCCATTACTCAACATTGCCGTTGCGGCCTTGCATATTCTATCCCAAATCTCTTCACATGCATACTTTTTATCTTCCTTGAGTCTAAAGTCCCATTTCTCGCCCGCCAGAGGAATATCTGTACCAGACCCTCTATTGACCCTTGAGTTAAATTCACTTAATATGCCAAGCCTATCCATTAGCTCAACTATAATGTCAGTCATATCCATTGTATTACAAACTGGTTTAACAACTGGCTGTTTAAGGATATAGCCATAGCCTTCCCAGAGACTGTACCAATGCTTAGAGAAGATTGGTGTTATCTGTAGGCCTTCTAGATCCGTGTGATCTGGAAGAATTAGATCAGCATACCAGCTAGTCTCATCCAAAATATAGGTTATGTGTACAGTGAATGGGATTTTTCCAGCAACTCTCTCAACAAGATTAGGATACCATTGTGTCCTTAAGGGATTCGCCCTGAGCACTATCCAAACATCTGGAAGCGATGGCCTAGGCCAATTTTCTGGAGGATTATCCAGAAACATCCAAGCTAGGGTGAATGGCGCTATGCCACTGGCCCAACCCCTACTTCCTATAAGAGGCGTGAGTGCCGTAAATGGGCCCCTGAACATAACTTTTGGAGGCCATTTATCCTTCTCCGTAGGATTCAAGTACTGACGCATAAAACCATCCTCGCCTGGCTCAATGCTTATCCACCGCATTATATATGGCGGATTAAGCCTGCTCCCTGGACCAATAGCTCCACCGGGAACCTCTAAGGCACCAACAAGGCTCAATAAAACTGTCCTAGCCCAACACGTTTCATATCCTCCGGGACCGTTATTAACAGTTTTTCCGAGTTCTATGGCTACGGGCCTATATGGGAACACCTCATAATCTATATTTATGGTCGCTCCAACATTTGCATACCTAAGAAACTCCTCAGTTATCTCCTCTATGGTGCCCGGTGGGATATCGCATATTTTCTCCACTTCCTCAGGAGCATAACTTTTAACAGCCTCTATAAGTAGCTGAAAGGATGGTTTTACCTTAACGTTCTCGTGTTCCCATACTACTCCATCGGGGCCCACTTCGATGCCGCTTATAACATATTCTCCATCCAAGGCAAAATCTTTAATGGAGGGGTCATCAAAGGTTTTCGCTTTCTCATCTATAGGATCCCAAATTAGTGGCTTACGTGTCTCCTTATCTCTTATGTAATAACCATTTGGGCCCACGAGATACGGACTGTTTGTCATCTTTTTAAGGAATTCTACGTCACAAACCTGCCGCCAGTTCTTTTTGTGAAGAATCACGTGTATCATAGAGTATAGAAATAGTGCGTCTGTTTTCGGCTTGATATAGATAACTTTATCAGCATTTGCCCCACTAACCGAAAGATGCGGTTCTATTTTAATCATCCTTAACCCGTATTTTTCTCTCGCCTCAGCTTGGCTCCAGCATCCCACACCACTTGAAGCGTTGTCATTATGTCCAAAGGAAAGTATATATTTGGTTAAGGGAAGATCCGCAATAACCATGAAGGCTCTGTGCCAATACTCGCCATATACGTGTTCAGAGTGATAGCACTTTACGCCTTGCCCTGTCCCTAAAGTTAAATCTAATGGTCCAACCCATCTGAACATTGTTGAGAGAAAAGTCGGTAGCAGTCCAAAATGTCCCTCAGGAGTCCCTGCTCCACCTAATGTTAATGCTATGCGCGGATAACCGTTCTCATCAACTCCCCCTTTTTCCCTTACATTTCGCAGCCTATCAGCAAGAATGTCAAGGGCTTCATTCCAACTTATCTCCTCCCATTGAGGGTCTTCATTCTTTCCTTTCCTTGGGTTTCGTCGAATAAGAGGCCCCTTTACTCTACTAGGATTATATAATTTGTCAATTAAGCCGTAAGCTTTTTGGCATATTCTTCCACCAGAATGGTGAATAGATGCCAGTTTATAATTGGGCTCTACACCTACAGCTATATCATCAACTACTTTCACAAGAATCGGGTCTGGACCATTATAGCATTGATAGCAGTATGTAGGGATGATCTTCATTTTATATATACCCTCATCTTCGTATCGACTGCAACGGCTCGTTCTGGACCTATCAAAAGCGGATTTACGTCCATCTCAATTATCTCTGGGTTCTCCTCAAGCATTTTCGAGAGTTTAAGCATGATATCAACTAATAATTTCATGTTTATTGGTCTCATCCCTCTAAAGGCCCCTAATATTTCTTTTGACTTTAAGCACCTAACCATGTCATGCACATCAGCTTCGGTGATAGGGACAACACGGAACTGCGCATCTTTATAAACTTCTACATATATTCCTCCAAACCCTAACGAGATGACGTGACCAAAGAGTTCATTAATTATTGCCCCTAAGAACACTTCTCTCATCTCTGGCGAGGAGCAATCTTCACTCACCAGGATGCCCTCTATTCTCACCCCTGCCTTATACCTCTTTGCATTCCTTATGATTTGTTCTATTGCAACTTCCGCTTCCTCATCTGATAAAGCCCTCTTAATTGCCCCTGTATCAGTCTTTGACTTTATATCTCGGGAGATAACCTTGAAGAATGCTGGGTATCCCGGCCACCCCGTCTTCGCCTTAGCTTCACTCAAGTAATCTTTAGCGCTCTTCTCTTCCTCGTATTTTATTACTACTTCCTTTGGACATGGTATGCCGTACTCCGCTAAGACCAGTCTAGCCTCATCTTCGCTAAGGATTTCCACTCCCTTTTTAATAACCTCACTTAAAACTTTGGACTTCATTTTCTTACACCTCCTCAGGTGGAACGAGAACAGAAAAGGCTTTAAAGGCATCCCTTATGGTGTCAACAACAAGAGTATTTTTAATTCCTTCAAGACACCTTCTAGTTCCCTCTTGCTCGCAACCTATCGGTACAACTATTACTGGTTTATCATATTGCGGGGCAAGTTCACGTATAGCCTCCACGTGGCCGTAGGCTCCTATAGGCCATCCACTATAATCAGATACATGTATCGATAGTAAGATGCCATCAACATTAGGGTCTTCTAATACCGCCTTAAGAACGGATCTATGCATTTTTTCAGGCCCACCCATTAGTCCAGGCCAAATATCAATTGGGTTTCCAATTGGGAGCCATGGAGGGGATAGTTCTTGAACAGCCTTTTTAGTTTCTTCCGAGATTTCAGCCATCTTCAGGCCAAATTCTTCAGCTGCATCTATAGCCATAACTCCTGATGCCCCATGATGAGTTAACATCGCTATTCTATTTCCCTTCATTCTCGGGAGCTTAAGTAGGGCTTGACTTATCAATTGGATCTCAGCATAATCTTTTACGCGTAGAGCTCTAGCTTGCCGTAAGGCTCCATCAAATACTCTATCCTCAGTCGCCAGCGCCCCTGTATGGGTAGCAATCGCTTTAATTCCAGAAGTAGTCTCTCCAGTCTTAAAAACAATAACGTCCTTCCCTCTCCCCTTCGCCTCCTTTATTGCCTCAATAAGGGCTCTACCTCGACCAGGTTCAGCCCTAAGCCCTTCAATATGCGCGAATATTTGTTTTATATCCGGATCTTCTGTATAGTATCTTATGACGTCTACGTGATCCACATCAGCAACGCCGCCAACATCTATGGCCTTCACGTACTTAAATCTTGGGAATCCAGCGAAGAAAAGCCCGGTTTGACAGACGACTCCTATGGGGTCATATTCCCTTTTCTTAAAGGGTATAAACGAGGATGTGAAGCTGTCGATAAAATTATGCGTTCCTAAGGTATTTGGTCCAACAAGTCTAATTTTTCCCCCAGCACTCTTTACTATCTCAACAATCTCGTCCTGTAGCTTTTTGCCATCCCCCCCTACCTCAGCGAAACCTTGACTCACAACGATAATTCCTTTAACTCCCTTCTCTGCACAAGCCTTGACAACACCTGGAACTAGGTGTCTCGGAATAGCGATTATAGCTAAGTCTACCTCTCCCTCTATCTCTCGGACATCCTTGTATGCCTTATAACCTAATACCTCAGTATACTTAGGGTTAACGGGGTATATTTTGCCTTTATAGTCGAACGATATCATGTTTTCCATAACATTGAATGCTGCAGCACCAACCCTCGTAGTGGCGCCTATTATCGCCACGGAACTTGGATTAAAGAATGGCTCTAATTGCGCCTTTATATCAACCATGATAAATTCATCCCCCATACTTTCATTCTAAAAATGTTTTCAGGGTTCTTAAAAACTTTATTGAAAGATAAGATTTAGAGGGAAAATATGGTTTTTAAGGGTTAACATGTCTAAATTTGTAGATCCAAAGATTCTAAATTTAGACACTAGTTAAAGGAAGAGTTTTAGATGGCTTTCTAAAAAGAAACCACGAATACCTGAGAATATAAGCTTAGTAACAACTTAGTATTGCTTTTCAATCAGTAAGATGTTAATGCTCTTTTTCTTGCCTAGAGCCTTAATTTTCTGTCTAACCAGCGCTACAAGTTTCGCAGTTTCTTCCAGTAAGAAAATATCTTGCCAATAAGAAGTACAGCATCATGGAGTCGTGCACAAGATATATCAATGAAAGATACACATTAAGAAAAATAAGAGAACTTGAGAATTTTCCGCGAGTTAGACTTAGCATAGTTAAGTTGCGGGAGAAAAAGAATACTTATAGGCTGTGAGCTGGAAGCCCACAGGGCGCTTTTCAAAGTATATGATCGAGAGAATATGATAATCGTAATGAAAAGAGACTTGAGAAGAAACGTCTACCGATAAATGAGCATGCTACTTTACTAATTTAAGCTCTGCTACCACCTGGTAAGGGGCAGATTCCGCAGTAAAAGCTCATTTTTAACAGTAAATTTATGGTTAAACCACCGCACCGTAAAGTTATGTTGCGTTTGTCTGAACCTAATTCACCATGACGAACATTAAATTATATTCTTCCCATCCATTTTAAAGCGCCTCGTGGTTTTTAGTTAAGATATAATGTAAATGATTAAAATTATATATGATATTACTTTGTATATATGGTATTTCGATAGAATATTTATTTTGTTTTTAACTATATGTTTTTGGTGATAATGAGTATGAAAGTGCTTGAAATAGTCCCATTAGAGGGCAAAAAACTGAGAGTAATATTAATTGAAAAGGAGTACAGTGAGCCGTTTTGGATCACTGAACCACTTTATGATAAAGCAAGAAATTCTATTCCATCTGCCTTTAAGCCATCCATCGCATTTTGCGAGTTCATTAAAAGAGTGATTAATGAGGTTAAGCCAGACTTTGCAACTGAGGAAATGGGTAATCGTACGCTCAAGGAGTTTATGGAGAACAATATGTTATATCAAGTCTTCAAGGAGAAAAATGTGCCATTATTCCCTGTTGAGATTGATGAACGCGCAAAAGAGAGCTTGGTTTCACTAATAGACGAGAAGAAACGTTTACAAGATGAGGTAATCAAAGCCATCGAGGACATTTCTGAGAAGAAGGGAAAGGAGCGTAGTTTTGAAGAGGAATTTCTAACTGCTTATCTAGAGCATTTACAACGGGAGATCGAGGAAGCTGAACGTGAAATAAAGTTCTCCGTAAGAGAAAGATGGATAGCAATGGGGATACTTAAGAATGCCAGAAAGATTGATAAAAAGAATATTACCTGTATACATATATCCAGCCCAGAGCACGTGAGTGGTGTTAAGAAGATTCTAGAATCCGTTGATGTTGAGGTGGAGACGATTAAGCCTGAGAAAAAAGTAGTTTTTACAGAGAAGGTAACCTCAAGTAGCCTTAGAGAACTATTGGACTCGATGCAAATTCAAATAAAACCAGTAATTAGAAAGTCATCTGAGGAAATACCATATATACTGTTCTTTCTAGATACTGATGAAAAGGCCAGCCCCTTCGATATATGCATGGCCTATGATGCTGGCTTCAATGTAGTTGTTCCTTATGAAAATGTATCTGCAAAGGAAGTGAAGAAAATAGTTCAAGACGCCATCTTCTCAAGGGATCCAAGGGGAATCAAGCGGACATGCTTCTTCATTGGAGGAAAAGATATGGATAAGGCTGAGGAAGTCTTTAAAGTTGTCCAAGAGTCGATGTTTCCACCATTTAAGACAAGCATCATAATTGATCCAGCCGGAGCGTATACTACCGCTGCTGCCATGGTAGCTAAAGTTGAAGATGGACTGGCACGTTTAAACCTTGGGGATCTGAAAGACAAGAGATGCGCAATCTTTGGTACTGGTGCTGTTGGAAGAACAGCAGCAATCTTATTGTCTAGGCTTGGATGCGACGTCACAATAGTTAGCCCAAACCCACAACGTGCAGATGGAGAAGAGTATGTTGCGAACTTATCTAACTTGCTCCGCACTAAATATGGCGCCGAAGTCAAAGGATTCTTTGCTCCAACAAAAGAGAAGAAAATGGAGGTTATTGAGAAGGCGGATGTGATCTTCTGTGCCGCTGGAGCTGGCATCCAGGTTATTACCAAAGAAATGTTGAACACGGTAAAGACTATCAAAGTTATAGCGGATGTTAATGCGGTTCCACCTTTAGGAGTTGAAGGGATAAAGCTTGATGATGATATGAGGGAGATTGCTCCAGGAATCTTTGTAATAGGCGCTTTAGCCATAGGTAGACTAAAATATAAATTAGAACAAGAGGTCTTGAGGGAGGCTCGGATCGCGGAGAAACCATCTATCTTTGACCATAACTATGCGTTTCAGGCGGCGAGAAAGATTTTGAGAGGAGATATACTTCCTGCAAAGATCTCCGTGACTTTGAACTATCCCTCCAAGAAGAAAAGTTAGTAGAGGAGTACGTTTATCTATATAGACGACTAACTGATATTTCAGCTATGGCGGCTGAGTACTCTCCTATCCTCAATATGCTATCGCGTAGGGCGCAGCAAGCACATATAGTCTCCGCACTTTTTTCCTCTGTAAAGGATAAGGTAGCTATTTCCTCATCTATCTTTTTTAGCCTATTTTTATGTCTAATAACACCACCAAGTATCTTTAAATCTCCTTCTGAGAAAATCTTAAATGCTTTTTCATAAATAGACAAGGCTTCATAACCAACGGAGCATATCTTATCTAACAGTAAGTCAGTTATCTTTTTCTCCCTTTCTTCGAGCATTATCGCATGTTTCGCTATGTTCGCCGCCTGATCAGCAATATTCTCCATACTATAAACTAGAGACTGATAATCAAGGCAATCAGCTGGATCAAGTCCAAGCTCGTTTGCTAATGAGGGTTCTCTAATTGCCTTACGAATTACCCTTGAAAGGAAGAATGTAAAGTGATCCACTTCATTATCTAGAATATATACTGATCTAGCAAGCTCAGCATCATGGTCTTTAAGGGCTGTGAATACATCATAACACATAGACTTAGAGACTTCATATATTCTTGATATGCTAGCCTTTATAGAACTCTTAGATTCATCCATGAGCGTCATTAAATGTACTTCTTTCACGTTAGCCTCCATAATGCGCAAGTATAGTCTTCGCGCAGCCTCTCGTATAATCTTTTGTTGTTGAAGTGTGAAATAATTTTTCGATAATAACCTAATAATTGAGTAACCATTGAGATAGCAGGCAACTATCTTCCTAGATACTAGAAACTTATCTTCATCGGGCTCGATATAGAGCGTTATTTCACTTATTTCTTTATCCTTTTTAAGGCCTGGATAAACTATTAGGGAGCGGTCACGACCAATAGCTATTGAAACAACGTCACCAGCCTTTAATCCAGATAGCTGAGTCCAGTATTTTGGGAGAGAGATAACGAGCGAAGAGCGCCCAAGAGACATTATTCTCCTTTGCTCCATTTCACATCAATATTATTATTTATTAATCAAAATATATAAGTATATACCCACTATTGTGCAATAAATATTATTCGTTTAATATTTGCTTTCCCATAAATAGTCTTATATATTCTTTAACCTTTTCTTTCACTTTATTACGTGCATTTTCACCAAATATGCGGAAGTCTTTTTCGCTCTGATTAGTTTTCCACGCTTCTATAAAGCCATTTATGAATGCTATTGATAGGGCTGTTGAGACGTTAACCTTCGTCACTCCACCTATTTTAATCGCGTCTAGTAATGTTCCTTCACCCTCTAGGAGAGCAATTCTTTTCCTTTCAGCATCCTTTTGAGTTATTAGTATTCCTGAGGAGCCATGCGAGACTAATGGCAAGTGGACCCTCTCCTTTATGGCGATTAGTCTATCGAGCCTTATAGGCAATATATCATCCCACATACCGTGGATAGAACCAAAGGATACGGCAAGAAAGTCGCATCCAGTATTCTTAACAAAGTCTTCAGCCTCTTCAGGCTTGGTCATCAGATTCTCAAGGGATTTACTCGTCCTCTCACGTATAATTTTCACGGCTTCAGCTGGTGGGAGAGACATTAAATGAGCTATTTCGGACTTAGTGTAG
>JAWAXL010000032.1:0-15403 GCA_038820405.1 Bathyarchaeia archaeon | reverse complement strand
CGGTCGGAGTTCTAGGAGCTTCAGGATGCGCTGGCTTAACTCCGTTTGGCAGCTTATCCGTGACATTAACATTTTCAATCGCGCTAGCACCAACATTTGTCGCAATTATAGTATAGAGGTATGTTCCTCCGGGATAGGCTTCTAGGGGTCCTGTCTTAACTATTGAGAGCATGGCGGTTGGTGGTATCTTCGGTTCTTGGATCGTGTAGTTGAATGATCCCTTAAATGACAGACCGTATGCGCTTCCCACATGCACGCAAGCGCGCTTAGTATCGCATATGGCGGCATGAGCCATTAAATAGATCTTACCGCCTACAGGCACTCCTACATCTATATTTGAGAGCGGTATCGTGTATAGGTCTAAGGTTGCGTAGGGCGTATACGTGTGGCTGTAAGCCCATTTTCCCGGCGCGAACCATGAAAGTGGACTCGTTGATACTTCTAGGTGGGATTCGCTCATAGCATAGTCCGGGTAGCTTTCAAGATCTATTTCAAAGAGCACGTAGAGATTTTTTCGTCATTCCAAACCTTAATAAAGCCTATAGGAATATTAATTGCACCCATCACAAATGGAACAGTGTAGGGCGCTCCAAAAGTATGAGCGCTAACAAATTGTACGGCTGCCAGCATAAAGCAGAAGAAAAGGCAAAAGAATAGGACTGTTATCATGCACTTAAAGCTCATTTTATATACCGTTCTACAACATATAATACTCATGGTGCTATGTTATTTTTCTGCAATTTAATATTTTTGCAAAGATGTGCATCATGCCTAGATATTTGGCTGCTCAGAGTAAAGGGTAAATTTATGTTTTCAAGCATTATTACTACTTTTAGCGCTGTAGCGGAGGCTGATTAGGCTTGTCATCCGAGCTATTTGGCGTTGTCGTTAATTATAGGCTTGGGCCTAGGGAGCAGTATCCACGTGAATGTATACTCCAGTTCCCAGGGATAAATTCTAGGCGCGAGGCTGGCCAGCTAGTAGGCAGGAAAATTTCTTGGACAGATGGGAAGAATAACACTATTATAGGTGTTATAGTTGCACCTCATGGGAATAATGGGCTAGTCAGGGCTAGATTTAGGAGGGGGCTTCCGGGGCAGGCTTTGGGAACAGAGGTAAGGATAATCGGCTGAGAGGGCTTAAAGAGGGGAGAGGCTAGAGCCGGATACAACCCGGAAAGACAAAAATGAAGCATTTCCCCCAACAAAATATTGACTTACGTTAAGGTTAAAGGCCTTTTTACTTTTAGGAAGAGAGCATTTGGCTAATTATTTGTGGAGTGTCTTCATTATCCCCCTCGCCAATAACCTTGCTATTCTGAGCGGTTCTGGAACGGCGCCATGTAGTGTAAATTTGTTCAGTATCCCTTTAGCCTCCTCAACTGTCATACCATAAAACCTAACGTATGCATTGAACCCCGTATGAAGCTTTATTGGAGTTCTGGGGCCATTCTTATGGTAGACTTCTATTCTCTTCTCATAGTCCTCTGGGAAGAGCTCCATGAAGTACTTCTCTAGGCCCGGGGACTCCTCATATGTGACGCATATAAGCGGCAGCCCGGTCTCCTCATGAACCCTCTGCAGGTCCACAACATTATACCAGCTTATAACACAACCATTAAGCATTAAGACATTTATATCATCCCTATTTAGAGCCTTATACATCCCTATGATAGAGTTAGTTGCATCCATGCCGCCGACCGTAGCCCTCGAGAACGTGAATCCATCTATTATCAGGTCGCTCCTTAAGACAACGCCAGCCAGGATGGACTTCTCGCTAAGCCCCTTGATAAAACACTCTGATATTCCGAGCACCCTGAAGGCTCTCTTATGGACATGTAAGCGCAACCCACACACCACTCTTGATAAAACCTATTCTAATGCAAAATGCACGCATTTGTGGAGTCTACTCTTATCCTCAATCTCAATTAGCCTTATCCGGCCAACCTCCTTAAGGTTCCTTACGTGTGTCCCACCGTTAGCCTGCTTATCCACACTAACTATCTCAACGATGCGCAGTCTATGTACCTTGGGTGGGAGGGCTTTTGCCATCTTAACGATACCGGGAATCTTTAGAACTTCTTCTCGGGGTAACTCACCGTCCCCCGGGTAAAATATCGTCTGATCTAAGATTATTTTCCTCATATCAATAACCTTAAGAACTGTTGCCTTGCATTCCCTAAGATAACTATCCTCTAAATATGTAGCTCTCGTCAAATCACGCGCCTCAATGAAAATAAAGAACAGATCAAAATTTATACCTTCAATTGAGAAATAGGCTGACAATTCTTTGTCTCTCAGCATCTATTAATCCGTAGTCGGTTATCTTAAGTTTTGGTACAACTGGCAGCGATAAGAATGATAGTGCCATGAATGGATCCCTAACCTTACAACCAAGTCTCTTGGCAGCCTCCCCTAACCCTCTAATTTTAATGGATATCTCCTCAGCGTCTAGGCTGGACATTAAGCCAGCAACTGGTAATGGCAGCTCAGCAAGAACCCTACCATCATGGGTCACCGTGAGACCACCATTCATTTCCCTGAGTCTTAAGACCGCCCTATATATGTCCCTGTCATCTATGCCAACAGCGATAATATTATGTGAGTCATGGGCCACTGTGGATGCTATCGCCCCACTCCTAAGCCCAAAGCCCCTAACAAAACCTAAACCAATCCTATCGGAGCCCCTATGCCTCTCAACAACACATACTTTGAGTATATCTTTATTGGGGTCAGACCTAACAATACCATCAATAACGTCTAATTCAGAGTGCTCTTCTTCGGTATATATTTGATTCTCGATTAAGTCTATAACCCTGACAGAAGCTCTCCCATGTCTAATCCTCGGATGCCTAATTTGTAAGCTCTCGGGCTTTAGGTCGCCAATATTAATTCCGCCCAGCCGAACCTCCCGCTCCTCAGCTCTCTCGGTATACAAGTATTTTCCATCCTTAGCGACTAATTTACCATCTATTAGAACCAATTTCGCATTAAAGTTTCTTAGATCATCTACGATCACTATGTCGGCAGTTTTCCCCGGAGATATACCTCCTAAGTTTCTGAGACCAAAGTATTCTGAGGGTTTGAGCGTGACCATTCTGATGGCGTCTATTGGATCTATACCCTCCTCAACAGCTCTTCTTAGGCAGTGGTCTATGTGCCCCTCACTAACTATATCATCGGCATGCCTATCATCTGTTACAAGCATAACTCTTTCTGGACAGCCCCTAGAGATTATCGCCTTAAGTTTTGCTATTGACTTCACTGTGGAGCCCTCACGTACCATAATCCACATCCCAAGAGATATCTTTTCAGCAGCCTCATCGACATCTAGCACTTCATGGTCAGAGCCTATGCCAGCTAGAACATAGGCGCAGAGCATCTCACCCCTCAAGCCCGGCGCATGCCCATCAATGATCATATCCTTACAAGCCATTACTTTATCTAAGACATCTCTATTCTTATTTATCACTCCTAGGTAATTCATGACCTCACCCAAGCCGAGGATACGCTTAAAGCCCCTGAGAACCCTTATCTCTTCTAAACCAATCTCGGCTCCAGAGGTCTCAAGATTTGTTGATGGAACAGATGATGGTATCATGAAGTAGACTTTTAGAGGAGTTTTCTCAGAATCCCTCATCATAAACATTATTCCCTCTAAGCCTAAAACATTGGCAATTTCGTGTGGATCAGCAATTATACAACATGTTCCTCTAGGGATAATAGCTCTTGCGAGGGAGCTCGGAGTCATAAATGTGCTCTCAATATGGATATGTCCATCAATGTATGCTGGGAGGACATATTTCTCTGGAAAATCAATTCTCTCTCTAGAAGGCTTGGGTCTAAAGCCAACATACACTATTAATTTACCCTTGATGCCAACGTATCCCTCAAAAACTACTCCCCGGTACACGTCAACAATCTGCCCGGAGACAAGAATGTCAAGCGGTAGCAAGCCTAGGGACGCATCAATAAGTGATTCCATGGCAAATTTACCTCCAAATAAACCTCCTTTACAATCCTCACAGTTGCTGGAGCAGGGGGTAGTAGCTCGCTTAAATGGTCAATCACGGTGAGCGCATTCTTTTCCGCTTCACGTGAATGCCGTCTCTCACCCCTCAGCAAAATAAATCTTACATTTGAATTTTTTGCGCATAAAGAATCTATTAAATGATCCCCGACGAATACTACCTCTGAGACACCTACGCCTAAAGCTCTAAGGGCTTTTAAGAGGTGCTCTTGATCAAGTTTATGATGGGAAACATCATCTCTAGTGACGAGAACATCGATATATTCGTTTAGAGAAAACATCTCAAGTATTTTCTTGGCATATGCGCTGCAGCTATTTGTTACAACTCCAATTTTTAAACCTAAACTCTTTAACGTACCCAGAATCTCTAGTGTTTCATCCATGAGCCTAGCCTTATCCACCGACCTCAACTCAGCCTCAGAGAACATTATATATACATCGCTAATTATCTCCCTAATTCTCACCTCATCAAAATTTTTCCTACGTAAATCCTCTTTCATCCTACTAATAATATCTAGATTAGACATGTTTTCATTCAATAGACCCTCAGTAATACCCAACTTTACCAAAAATTTTATTACTGAAGATTTTACCCCACTATAATCTATCCCAGGATGTATCAAAGTATCATCTAGATCAAATACTACTGCCTTTATTTGCATTGCAGGGACCAAAAATAATTTTCAATGTAGATGAAAGATAAATCTTATTTAAACCGGATTTTGGAAACTAACATATACTGGTAATGTATATATCCTAAGTTTGATAAGGATGAACAAAAATCTCTTAACAAAATTTTTTGTCCTTATAATCATTAGTTTACCAATATTTTTAGTATATCTTTATTTTACAGTTGGTGTTAGTGAACTAGCTAGCATATTTGAAAAACTCGACCTGCGCAGTTTCCTATTATATAATACTGCAGCTCTAATAATGATACTCTTAAGCACACTATTCTATTCAATGAGCTGGAATAAAATTATAGAGTCCATAGGGATAAAGATAGGATTAAAGAAGGCCTTCCTTTACAGCTGGTCTGGTATCTTTGTGGATTTGATAACGCCGTTTGAAACTGTGTCTGGTGAGATATTAAGGATATATTTGGCACAGAGAGAAACTGGCGAGCAACTTGGAAAAATTGTTGCATCAGTAGTTGCGCACCGTATAATAGTAACTTTTATGTCACTGGGAGGTCTAACGGCTTCCTCTATTCTTCTCACAATAAAATATAATGTCAACTTGAACATACTTTATACTTTGCTGGCTATAATACTTTGCTTAGCTGCCCTACTAACACTGCTGTTCCTCGCATCCCTAAAGAGAGGCGCTCTAGAGAGGATAATTAATCCAATTTTAAATTTTACCGCCTCAATACTTAAGGGGCGCATAAACTTGCTGGAAACGAGAAACAGGGTTTACATAAATCTAGAGTACTTCTATAGCAATTTCAGACATTTTAGCAGCCAGCGGCGGGCGCTTATGTGGGCGGTGTTTTACGGCTTCCTAGCATGGTTTCTCCACTTAAGCGTCTTCTTCCTATCCTTCTATGCAATCAACTTCCTTGAAATAACCGCCAAGACCTCAGAAATCATCATAATACATTCGATAGTAATGACTCTCCAAGTGTCCCCAATATCTCTAGCTCCGGGCCTTATAGAAATAGTTATGACGAACCTATGCTCAACGTTAGGCTTTTCCATAGCGATCAGCGGAGTAGTAACCCTCCTTATACGAATTGCAACATTTTGGTTCCCAATTATCTTTGGAGGAATAGTGTCTCAATGGATTGGTGTAAAAAATATGTTTACACAGGCCAACAAAAATACATTAACCTGTTAAAAAGACTTTTCTCCTCTTTGTGAGCATCTCTTTTTGTGGAGAGAATGAACCGGAAATCATTAGCAAGACTTGCAATACAATATTTTATGAGGAGAGGTTATACTATAAATAAGAATCAGCTCGAGGAAACTAGTGATGAGATCTCCCAATCTAAAAAATTCGTCTTTATAGTGAGGAGAGGTGGTGAGAGTTATCCTGTTTGGATTAAAGAGTGGAATAGAACGGTCGGCGTTAACGTAATAATAAATATAGATAAGCTGGCGCAGAGTATAGGCTTTACAAATTCAATTATAATAGCTGAAAAATTCAGCGAGCATGCAAAGGCGTACGCTAACCGTAAGGGAATAAAACTGTTGACGAGATCGGATCTTTTAAGAGGCCTAAAAACCTTCTAAAGTTAGGGTTTTATATAAATTTCAAAATTCCTTAGATATTCTTCTAGTTTTCCCTCAGCTTCTAATTTTCCAAGCCAATCCACTATTCCAATTCTACGCTCCTTTAATCCATTTAAAATGTCTAAGATCTCCTTAACAACGTCCTCTACATCCCTTGAAGTAATGTCTATTTCACATACTTTTTCTGTTCCGAACCTATTTATAGTCTCATAGAGACACACATCCAATATCTCGGCCGCTAAGTTCTCAGCAATTTTCTTCTCACTATATCCTCTACTCTCAAGCGCATGCTTAAGTTCCTCTGGGCTCTTCCTCAAAACAAATGCTATAGTAACGTGTTCTGGTGGAACAACATCTGGCGCAAAATGACCCTCAATAATTATATCTCGGTCAGAGTTTAGAATTATCTCCCGAATCCTTCTAGAAATCCTCTCTAAGTCAGCTATTAGTGTTCCCCTCTCCTCATCCACACCACTATAGAATCCCTCTTTCTTAACGAGTTCCCCTAAGGATATTAGAGTAGAATCAATTTTTGAGGAAAGAGTTTTTGAGATAAGGGATTTTCCAACGCCCGGTGTTCCAGTAATAACTATTATTCGCTTAATTCCATTCACCCTCGACCAAACAGTCAATATCTCAACACTGATTACCTAACTTATAAAGTTTAGTATGCTTTTCCTCGGAGAGGATAAACTGCATAATTTCTATGTTAATATCACCATGTCAGGTCCGTTTAATCAGCAAAAAAGATTTTATTAAGATAGGGTTTTTTAACAAACATAATCGAGGGTTGAGCATAATGGTAATAGAATATGAAAAGAGGGAAAAAATAGGGAAAATAATTCTGAAAAATCCCGAGAAAATAAATCCACTTTCCTTTGAAGTTCTCCGTAGTCTGGAGCGCTTAATAGAGGAGATTGCTGAAGAGAGGGAGACAAGGGTTATGATTCTAACCGGTGCAGGGGGAAATTTTTCAACTGGACACAATTTGAGGGAGAGCGAAAGGTTTTCTGTTGAGGATAGAATGAAAATTATTAAGATGGCAGAATTCTGGATAATGAGCTCTCATTTAGTTGGCGCATTTCATGGGGGTGGCTCACCAAGCGCCGCACTAATTTTCCTGCAATACCTCGCAGATTTTTGCTAAGAGAGAAAAGGCTATCTGCGATCTGCTTAACATAGGATGTTAAACTTTTATTCTAGTTTCTTCTTTTATGCTTCTTAGGACAAGTGCAGTTTCTGTACTTATGACCCCATCGATTAAACCTATTTCATCAATTATCCTTGCCAGTTTACTTTGATCCTCAGTTCTAACCTTCACTATAGCATAATATGACCCAGTTACATCGTATACTTCATAGACATCATCTATTTTACTTAGGGTCTCTAAGACCTTATGGGTCTTCTTTGGATCAGCATTTATCAATATAAAGGCCGTTATCTTTTTACCCAAGGCTTCAGGTGAAACTATCGCCGTAAACCTTTTTATAATATTTCTTTCAAGAAGCTTCTTAACCCTGATGAAAATTGTTGTTTCACTAACATTTAGTCTTTCAGCTATTTTTTTAAGAGATGTCCTTGCATCATCCTGCAAGACTCTAATTATCTCCTTGTCAATCTCATCAATTTCCGTCTCCATAAATTTCCCATTAAATAAAAAATTTTAATCAAATATATAAATAATTGTTTCAATAAAAATATTTTCAGAATCTATTATTAAAGATTTTTAAAAATTAACCGAAAGATTTATAAGAAAATGTGTTTCTCCTATAAACGTAATAATGGGGGCGATAACCTTCAAGGCAAAATGCCCTGAATGTGACGCAGAAATAGATGTCCCAGAAGATGCTGTTGAGGGGGAAATAGTTAGTTGCCCCGATTGCGGCCTAGACCTAGAGGTTAAATTTAATGAAAGTGGGGTGTTGCATCTAGAGCCAGCTGAAATTGAAGGTGAGGATTGGGGCGAATAAATGGGTGAAATAAGCTTAATTTACGATAGGATCAGATGGGAGGAAAAGTCTCTAATTGATATTTCGAAAAAACTAGGGCTAGATTTAAAACTAGTTGACTTAAAAGACATTTACGTAGATATTTTTGACAACTATAATGAAATTAAAGATACTTTCGGGGAGTTATCTCTTCAGCGTTGTATAAGTTATTTCAGGGGTCTACATATAACAGCCCTCCTAGAGAACTTTGGCATGCAAGTCATCAACCCATTCCGCGTATCCTTACTCTGCGGAAATAAATTATTTACAACATTGGCACTCGCGAGAGCTGGTGTGCCCGTTCCGAAAACCCTTATAGCTTTTACTGATGAAAGTGCTATAAAGGCACTAGATTCATTAGGATACCCGGCAGTCTTAAAGCCCGTCATTGGGAGCTGGGGCCGTCTAATAGCGCTAGTTAAGGATAGGGATACAGCTCAGGCTATCCTGGAGACCCGTGAGGAGATGCATGATACATTACTGCAAATCTATTATCTTCAGGAGTATGTTAGGAGACCCCCACGAGATATACGTGTCCTCACGGTTGGTGATGAAGTTATTGCGGCAGAGTATCGCTATGCATCTAATGGCGACTGGAGGACCAATGTTGCCCGTGGTGGTAAGACTGAACCGTGCCCGCTTACAAGTGAGCTGATCGAGTTAGCCCTTAAATCCTCGGAGGCTGTTGGTGGCGGAGTCTTAGCCATAGATTGTATGGAGTCGCCGGAGGGCTTAGTTGTACACGAGGTTAACAGCACACCTGAGTTTAAGGGCCTTTATATAGCCACTGGAGTCGATATTCCTGAAAAGATAATTAGATATGCGGTTAGGGTGATGAAGAAGTGAGGGTTGGGGTTTTTGGGGCCTCTGGATATGTTGGTGGCGAGCTCCTACGCATACTGCTTTCCCACCCAAATGTTGAGGTCACCGTAGCCACTTCGAATATGTACGCTGGTGAGTATATTTATCGAGTACACCCAAACCTTAGGGGACAGACGATATTAAAATTCTCTAAACCTGATTCAGACAAAATAGCTGATTCGTGTGAAATTTTATTCATCGCAACACCACATGGGGTCTCATCCAAAATTGTGCCGGGTCTCCTTGAAGTAGGCTTAAGAATAATTGATTTAAGCGCAGACTTTAGACTGAAGAATCCCGAGGACTATTTAAAGTGGTATGGGTGGGTCCACAGCAGCCCAGAGCTCCTTAAGAAGTCTGTTTATGGGCTACCTGAGATCCACCGTGAAGAGATAAGGAAAGCTCAGCTAGTCGCTGTTCCTGGCTGTATGGCAACAGCCGGGATATTGGCTCTAGCTCCAATAATTAAGTCTGGAAAAATTGAAAGGAATAGGATCGTGGTGGATTTTAAGGTTGGCTCTTCTGGGGCTGGTGCAAGACCGTCCATATCAACCCACCATGCGGAGCATTATAGTATTGTTAGACCATATAAGCCTGTTGGGCATAGGCACACGGCTGAGATTGAACAGGAGCTCAGTACGCTCTGTGGTGAGAAGGTCATAGTTTCAATGTCGGCTCACGCAGTGAACATTGTCAGAGGGATATTGGGAACATGCCACACTTTCCTTACCGAATCAATGAGCTCCACAGAGGTATGGCGCATATATAGAGGGTTCTATTCGAAGGAGCCCTTCATCAGACTTATCAGGGATATTAAAGGTCTATGCAGATATCCAGATCCTAAGATAGTTGTCGGTTCAAATTACTGTGATATAGGATTTGAGTTGGATGAGCATACGGGTAGGCTTGTCCTCCTATCGGCAATAGATAACTTAATGAAGGGCGCCGCTGGAACGGCAGTTCAAGACATGAATATTATGTGCGGTTGGGATGAGAGAGAAGGACTACATTATTCAGCTTTACACCCGATTTAACATGATAATAAAATTACTCTGGTGTCTATATGATCGTTCTTAAGATCGGTGGGGATATTTTTAGGAGCGGACTGAGCGAGAACCTAGCTAAAGATATAAAAAGAGTTATTGAGACAAAAGGCGAAGAGATAGTTATTGTTCATGGTGGTGGAGATGAAGTTACTGAGGTAGCGGAGAAGCTTGGGAAGAAGCAAATTTTTGTGACATCTCCGGAGGGCATAAGAAGCCGCTATACGGACAAAGAGACCATTGAAATATATACAATGGTTATGGCCGGAAAAATAAATAAGGCCATTGTTAAGTGGCTTATAGGCGTTGGTCTACCAGCGGTTGGTCTTTCCGGCGTAGATGGATCCCTGCTTGTAGCTAAAAGGAAGAAGAAGCTTATTACCGTAGATGAGAAGGGTAAAAAAAGGGTGATTGATGGTGGTTTTACTGGCAAGATATCTAGAGTTAACCCAAGGCTACTTAAGATCCTCTTAGAGAATGGATATCTCCCAGTTATATCCCCTATAGCCATTGGAGAAGATAATGAATATTTAAATGTTGATAGTGATAGAGCTTCTGGACAGATAGCTGGAGCATTAAGGGCAGAGAAAATTATCTTCTTAACAGATGTGCCGGGGATAAAGATTAGTGAGGAATACCTGAAGAGGATTTCTCTAAGGGAGGCTAAGGATCTCCTCCCAAAGATAGGCCCCGGCATGAACATGAAGGTTATCGCCTCCATAGAAGCTATTGAAGCTGGGGCTAAGGAGGCAATTATAGCCTGCGGTCTAGTGCAGGATCCAGTAACAAGCGCGTTAAATAAGCTAAATGGCACGGTGATAGTGACTGAATAGTGAGAAAATAATAGCTTTAGAAGACCTTTTTCTGGCAAACGTTTATCAGAAGTACCCGATATGCATTGTTAGGGGTAGTGGCGCAATCTTATATGACGTGACTGGCAGGGCATATATTGACTGTATGGGCGGATATGGTACAAGCCTTGTCGGCCACTGTCACCCAAAAGTTGTATCCACAATAAAGGAGCAGTGTGAGAGGCTTATAGCCTGCCATGGCTCATTATACAATGATAAGAGGGCTGAGCTTCTAGAGAAGCTCATGAAGATAACCCCTAAAGGCTTAAATAAACTATTTTTATGCAATAGTGGGGCAGAGGCTGTTGAGTGCGCAATCAAGGTCGCCGTAAAATATACTGGCAAAAGTGAAATAATAAGTATGGTTAGAGGCTACCACGGGAAGACCTTGGGCGCATTATCGGCCACGTGGAACCCGAAATACCGCGAACCATTCAAAAATCTCCTAAACTTGAACTTTAAATTTACGCCTTTTGGAAGATTAGATAAGGTTAAAGAAGTAATTACTGAGAATACAGCTGCAATAATTGTTGAACCGATTCAGGGTGAGGGTGGGGTTCACGTTGCTCCAAACGGCTTTTTGGAAGGTCTAAGGGAAATCTGTGATGAAAGAGGTATCCTGCTAATATTTGATGAAATTCAAACGGGTTTCGGAAGGACGGGTAGGATGTGGGCGTCCGAGCACTGGGGCGTTGTCCCGGATATAATGTGTATCTCGAAGGCCATGGGCAGTGGGCTGCCGATAGGGGCGACGTTGGCGAGGGAGGATATTATGAGCGTACTTAAGGTAGGTGAGCACACAAGCACCTTTGGAGGAAACCCCATTGCATGTGCCGCAGCGGCCGCGGTTATAGATGTTATAATTGAGGAGAGACTTGTTGAAAGGGCATGGAATTTGGGGAATAAGTTCAAGGCTATGCTCAATAATTTGGTCGAAGAGTCTAGAATACTTAGGGAGGTTAGGGGTCTGGGCTTAATGCTAGGACTTGAGGCAAGGGTAGATATATATAGTATCCTAATGAGAGCCCTTGAGAGAGGCGTAATACTTCTTTACTCTGGCAGGAATGTAATCCGCTTTCTTCCACCATTAGTTATAGGCTTGGAGCATCTGGAAAAAGTTACAGAGGTTCTTAGAGAAGTCATTTTTAAAGAAGAGAAGAAGGTTAGCTAGTAATTAGTAGGAGCTTTGATGTGAAGATCGACACGAATTATGCTTTAAATCTCTTGAAGAGGATGCTCGAGATTTATAGTCCGAGCGGCGCGGAGGAGGAGCTATCGCTTTTCATTGCAGATGAGATGAGGAGGGTGGGATTTGATAGGGTCTGGCGGAATAATATTGGAAACGTTTATGGTGAGATTGGCTCCAGCGGCCCGAAGATTCTACTTTGTGGGCACATGGATACTGTACCAGGTATGATCCCAGTTAGGGTTGAGGACGAGAAAATTTATGGAAGAGGAGCAGTTGATGCTAAGTCCTCTCTAGCGGCAATGATAAATGCGGCAATCCTCCTCAAGGAAAGCAGCTTAGGAGGGAAGGTTTTAGTCGCCTGCGTTGTCGATGAGGAGAGAGGTGGAAGGGGCATTAAGAAGTTATTGAAGGAGGGAATTAACGTTGATTGCGCAATATTTGGTGAGCCAAGCAGCATAAATAACATAACCTTCGCATATAAGGGACACTTTAAATTGAGGGTTACGCTTAAAACATTGACTGGGCATTTAGGTGCCCAGCCTCTCTTACCTAACGCTATTGAGAAGGGAATCGAGTTCTGGCTTAAGCTTAAGGGGATATGCGAGAATAAATATAAGTCTCCACTGGGCGTATTCTACTCATTAACTCCATCCTTAGCAAGAATGTGTAGTCGAAGCACAACTTCAAGTATACCAGACATATGCTTTATGAATATTGACATAAGGCTTCCCCCTGCTATACCGTCCAGAAAGGCTGTGGAAATAGTTAACGGCGTGGTCAAGGAATTTAAAGAGGAAAGTAAATGTGACATTAGTTTTAAGTTTATTGGCGCCATTGAACCATATGTGGCTGATAAGAATAATATTGTCATTAGATCGTTGAGGGATGCTATATTCGAGGAAACTGGCGAGAAGGCGAGGCTCATCCGGAAGACCGGAACTGGTGACATGAATATTTTTGGGATGCATAGGAGAGTTCCAGTTGCAACATATGGCCCGGGTGAATCAATTCTAAGCCACTCATATAACGAATATATAAACATCCAAGAATATTTGACTAGCATAAGAGTCTATAAGAGAGCTCTTGAAAGAGTCTTTAGTTACCTTACGGCTAAATAGAAATGAGAAGTGGTAAGAAATGCTACCTATATACGATGAGAATAGACCCTCTAAAACACCCTACATAAATTATATACTAACATATAGTTTTCTTCTTTTTCTTTCTTCAGGGATGGCGCGCACTTAATTGGGCTATAAATACATATGGTGTTATCCCAGAGTATATTTTGAGAGGAGAAAGATTACATACCTTATTCACGAGCATGTTTATGCACGCTGATATACTACATTTACTAGAATATTATCTATCTTTGGGTTTTTGGGAACAATGTTGAGGATGCCCTTGGGCACATAAAATATCTAGCCTTTTACCTGATTGGCGGCATCTTCGCAAGCCTTGTCCACATCTGCTCAACACTTCTATCATTATATTTGAAACCAGTCCCCTACATGATATCGGATCTTAGAATCCCAGCTGTAGGCGCATCAGGCGCGATCTCTGCGGTTTTAGGCACATATAGCTTATGTACCCAAACGCGAAAAAAGACATTAATATTCTACTTTTTTATAATCACCGTAGTTAGCGTGCCAGCATACTATTATCTTAGTTTCTGGTTTATTTATCAGATATTGATGGGCGTTATATCGTTAACCGGAATATCCTCAGGTGTGGCCTTCTGGGCCCACATAGGCGGCTTCGCCTTTGGAATGATGATCGCCAAGACTTTAAGCATTAAGTCTAGAAAGAAAGTTTTTGGGAAGAGGAGAATTTACAATTTTCCTGCAAAGTAATATCCTAGACCTCCACTAATAGATATTTATGTTGAGGTTGATAGAGTCTTTATTATAGCTTATATGCTGGATGTTGAGAAGGATGGCATAAAGGTTAGGGTCTCTGAGTGGGATGTCATAATTGAGGCTGAGCGTGGTAAGACAAGGTATTACGGGCACATTATCCTCCAAGTGCCAGTTATGCCGAAGATCATTGTACAGGAATTTAGAAATAATGTGCTAAGATTAACGCTCTATAGGTTATCTTCAGGGTTATATGGGGGTTGATGAGCCCTAAACATTTGAAATGCATTAGAAGGTGTTCTATTTGAGTGGTTATATAGTGTTTGCATGCCCAAGATGCAAAACAATTAGATATGCAAGAAGAAATCAGAAGACAGCTAAGTGCCTAAAATGCGGTTATCAAATACATATTCAGCCAAATAAAATCACGATTCTTGCAAGAGCCAATGATGCAAGGGAAGTTATTGAAATAATTAAAGTTCTTAAGGTTAAGTTAAAAAGATAAATTAGGGATTCAAGCCTAAATATTTGATGCAATATAACAGATATGGTGGCTCGCTGTGTCCGCGAAGACAAATGGAAACAATAAAGTTCAGTTGATGGTGGATCTACTTAAGAGCGGCGCAGTACTAACTGACTTATCCTGCCCTGTATGTGCTTCACCACTATTTAGGCTTAAGAGCGGCGAGATATGGTGCGCTCAATGCCAAAAGAAAGTAATTGTTGTTAAGGAGGAGGAGGCTAGAGAGGTTGAGGCACTCGCTACGCTGAGTCAGACTGAAACGACGCTCATGATGAAAATCTGGGAGATAAATGAGAGGCTAAGGATTGAAGATAATCCTGAGGAAATCAGAAAGCTAGGTATGGTAATGGGTGTATTACTGGATAACCTTGAGAGAATAAAAAGAATAGGAAAGAAAAAGTAATGAAAGTCAAGGAAACTTTAGGAATCTATACGATTTTTCCGAAAAAGTGTCATTTAATCTCGCATATAGAGTTTGGTACCTCTTTAGCTAGTGTTCAGAAGGCTATATTAAATGTGCTATATAAGCTAAATGGGCGTAGAGTTAAAGATGCTTTATTCGACCTCATTATTGGATTGGACGTGGAAGCCATCCTAGAATTTGGAGTTGCTAATGGACTCTCATTCAATTATTTTGACGCGGACATGCTAAGCACTCTTCTAAAAGCCGTTAACGAGAAAATTTTCCGTATCCTAGATTTTATATGTATAGTGAGATATTATAGGCTAAGGAATAATAGGCATATGGCACTTAGATCTGATTTTTTCCTACTGAGGTTCCTATTTAATGATAGGCATGAACTTGAGGTTCAGGTCTTTCACGAAAGGGGTT
>JAWAXL010000031.1:0-16351 GCA_038820405.1 Bathyarchaeia archaeon | reverse complement strand
AATATTAGTTATGCTAAACTTATACTTTCCAGCTATAATTAGATCCGTGTTTATGTTATCTCCAAATTTCCATGCCCTGCCCCTAATTATCTCCATAATTATCACCCTCTAACGCCTCAATAATTTTCTTGGATCAGTTATCTTCCCCTCAATTGCTGAGATGGCGGCGGTTGCTGGTGATGCCAAATAGATCTCTGCCTCCGTACTCCCCATCCTACCCCTGAAGTTCCTATTGGATGTAGATAAACATACTTCTCCGGGTCCAAGAATACCTTGATGAGCACCCGCACATGGACCACATCCAGGGCTACATATTATACAACCAGCCTCAATAAATATCTCAATGAGCCCCTCTCTCAAAGCCTGTAGATAAGTGCTTCTAGATGCTGGGACAACTATCATTCTGACACTATCTTTAACTCTTCTACCCTTAAGTATTTTAGCGGCAACTCTTAAGTCTTCAATGCGTCCATTTGTACATGATCCTAGGAAAACCTGATCAATTTCTATTCCCTCAACATCTTTAACTGGTCTAACATTATCAACAGAATGGGGGCATGCAACCATTGGCTCTAAATCTGATACATCAATTTTAATCTCTTCAGAATATTCTGCATCTTCATCACTTTTAATAAGTAAGTAATCTTTGGCTCCAATCTTGGATAAGTATTCTCTAGTTTTTTCATCAGGCTCAATTATCCCTGCCTTAGCACCCATTTCAACAGCCATATTGCAGAGAGTCAAGCGTCCATCAATGCTTATATTCCTAATGGTCTCACCGCAGTACTCAACAGCCTTATATGTTGCTCCATCAGCTTCAATAACTCCAATAATCTTCAGAATGACGTCTTTGGGTAGAACCATGGGCGGTGGTAAGCCATTCACCTCGATCCTGATAGTCTCTGGAACCTTAAACCAAAGCTTTCCAGACATAAATACTGCAGCCATTTCAGTTGAACCTATCCCTGTTGAGAATGCTCCAAAGGCGCCATACGTGCATGTATGTGAATCAGCACCTACAACTAGTGAGCCAGGACAGATCAACCCAGATTCAACCATAAGTTGGTGGCATACACCGGATCCAGCATCGTAGATCTTTGTGCCATGTTTATGCGCGAAGTCGCGCATGACTTTATGGAGCTTTGCGAAATTTTCGTTTGAGCTTGGAGCTACATGATCTATAACTAAGATTATCTTTGATGGATCCCAAACGTCCCTCCCACCCATATTCTTGAAGGCCTCGATTGCTGGTAGTGCAGTTCCATCATGAGCCATGGCGGCGTCTACCCTAGCAACAATTATATCTCCGGCATAAGCATCTCTTCCAGAGGTCAAACTAAATATTTTCTCAGTTATAGTCTTACCCATATTCATCAACCGATGCCTAAAAATGTAAAAACTTATGAAAGAGACTTAAAAATTTTCTCTTAGGAAGATAAATGCTCTCTACTTCCTCTTCTTCCTTCCAGTTCTTTTGGCCGCTATATACCCAACTTTTCTACCTGGCGGCGCATTGCGCGAGACCGTCATAGGTTTCTTAGCACTTCTTCTACCACTTCCATAGGGATGTAACGCTGCGATCATTGCCCTTCCACGCACCCTTGGATATTTATGTCCTTTAGCTCTCATCCAATGGAATTTCTTACCAGCTTTAACGAATGGTTTCTCTATACGCCCGGAGGCCGCCACCACGCCAATTGTTGCTAGGCTTTGATCATTAATATAACGTGTCTTGCCAGATGGGAGTGATATAAGTGTTCCATCTGGCGTATGTGAGAGTACCGTTGCATATGCTCCGGAGGCGCGGACCATCTTTCCACCATCACCTGGCAATAACTCTATATTACATATCATAGTTCCCTCGAGAATTACTCCTACTGGGAGTATGTTACCCACATTTATTGATGCCTTTCCTCCAACCTCTATTATTTGCCCCTCACGTAATCCCTCAACCGCTAAGGTGTGGAATCTCTCTCCTGTTTCAAGTTCTATATATGCAAGTGGGGCTCCCCTACCGGGGTCATGAAGCAATTCTAGTACTTGCCCCTTCAGAACCTTGTCCATAACGCCTCTTACAGAGAGATTTGGATATTTTGCCGGAGCAGTTCGCTTATGAGTGGAGGCTGTAAATACTGATGATCCTTTCCCCCTCCTCTGAACTAATATTTTTTTCCCCATGTAAATCACCCCCTAAACTAGAGTATACCTAACTTAACCGCTAAGTCAGCTGCATTATATTCTGATGAGAGCTTAACAAAAGCTTTTTTGGTTCCATCTCTGGTTATAACCGTATTAACATCCTCGACCTTAACCTCATATAAATTCTCAACAGCCCTCTTTATATTATTTTTTGTAGCCTTACGATTAACAATAAAGACTATCTTATTTTCTTTCTCAATCATTCGGCTTGTTCGCTCGGTTATAAGTGGATATAAAATGATTTCATGTAATTCCAAGTACGCTAACCCCCTTAACCAAACTCATATTCCTAAGACTCTCGATACTTGAATTTGTCCAAATGGTAAACCTTCCCGGATGGGCTCCAGGAGCCAGGAGCTCTGGGTTTAAATCCTTAACTTTAACAACGTCTACTCCCGGAAGGTTTCTCGCAGCCTTAAATATACCATTACCCTCTGATACTACAATAAGTGGTCCAATAGCTCTCTTAAGCCTCCTGCCTCGCATCTTACCCTTCCCACTTCTAACATTGATGCTGTTAATAACTCTTTCAATGTCCGGCCATACACCAAGCTTCATAAATATCATCTTCAGATCCTTTATCTTCTCTACCTTCTCAAGGTCATCCGTGACTATTAAGGGTATCTCTGGAATGCTATCAATTAAGTGTCCCCTAGCTGCAACAATCTCTTTCCTCGCGGTCGCGGCTATTGCTGAAAAAAGCGCTAAGCGTCTCTCTTTCTTTGGGATTTTCTTATAGATTTTCTTTTCGACGGTGGGCGGATGCGCTAAACGACCGCCAAGAGTTCCAGGAGCGAACTTTGCCCTACCAGTGCTTGAACGTGGCACTCTCGCGAGTCCATACCCTACTCCCCAAGATTCTGCGGTAGTTCTCTTTCCAGCATAGGGATCTCTGCTCTTTGGCTGCAGTCGGTGTGATTGAATTGCTATAACAGCCCTCTTTATAACATCTGGTCTAAATGGTGTCATGAAAACCTCTGGTAGATCTACTGTGCCAATCTCCTTCCCTTCAAGATTAAAGATCTTAGCACGGATTTTTTCCATTAATTCCCCCCTAAACTCCTTGTTTCGATTCAAGCGAGATAAACGTTATCTGTGGCGGTATCTCACTTAATCTTCTTGGTGGTCTAGCGGGATATCTTAATCTTATTAGTCTCTTCGCTGGTCCGGGAACGCTTCCGCTCAACAATATATAGGTTCCTTTAATTACACCATAATGTAAAAAGCCACCTTTTGGAGTTACCTCTTTACCATCTTTCCCAATCTTTATTATCCTCTTGTTATATTCGGTTCTTTGATGGAAACCCATCTGTCCGGCTCTAGGAACAGTGTATATGACTCTCTTCATACCTATTGCGCCCAGAGTACCAACGCCACGCTCTGTCTTACGTGTTTTATGCTGTAGAGTTTTTACGCCCCATCTCTTTACTGGACCTTGTATCCCCTTTCCCTTAGTTATGGCTATAACATCAACGTACTGACCCTCCTTGAAGATCTCCTCTATAGAAACGGTTTTACCTAGAATTTTCTTAACATATTCAAATTGCTCCTTTACGCTTCCACCGCCAACCTTAATCTCCATTAAATCCGGCTTCTTTTTCGGGACGCTAGTTAACCTTGGCTGGGTGGCTGCTAAAACCCTGAATTCAACAATCTCATTAAGAGCTTCCTCGGTTCTTTTTAAGCCCTCATCAACCTTCTTCTCATCGTAATCCTTTGGAAGAGTTATAACTCTCTCAAAATCCTTAGGTAATGGCGAGGCCCAAACTTCGGTTAAAGTTCTAAGGGTATTCTCCTCTTGGGTATATACGCGAACGGCGGCTATATACATTGGCGGGGTATCTATAACAGTAACGGGCTGAACAACTTCCTTACCAAAGTTCACCGAGCCGGGCTCATCATCAACCATAACAATATGTGTCATCCCAGCTTTATATCCGGCAAAGCCCAGCAGCACAGGACCCTCTTTAACCTCAGGCCAATATTTTATTCTACCAATTGGGCGTGAAGCTCTAGCTTTAGGTAGATATGCTAATGAGCCTCTTCTAGGGGCGTGATGCTTCGGCATACCTCATTTTCTCCCTACACCACTAATATGTCTCTCATCAATTAAGAGAATTTGGTTATAAACCTTTCTCTTCGAGGATATTTTTATCACAATGCAGATTTGTTTGGAAGATCAAGTTGAAGTAAAGCTTATATGCATAGTGATTAAGGAAAACTAGGAGTGACGAAATTGAGCATTCCAGAGGATCTGCTAAGAGAGAAGATTAAGGGCTTCCTTGAGGAGGATATAGGCCTAGGCGATATAACAACGGAGATAATAGTTCCCAGCGAGATTAAGGTTCGTGCGCATATAATTGTGAAAGAGCCAGCAGTTATAGCGGGGCTTAATGAGGCTAAAATAGCCTTTGAGGTAGTAGGACCGAAATTCCTGCCTAAGGTTAGGGAGGGTGATGAAGTTCCAGCTGGCGCAATCATAGCCATGGTTGAGGGCTATGGAAGGAACATACTCTTAGCCGAGAGGACAGCGCTGAATATACTTTCGAGAATGTGCGGGGTAGCTACTGAGACAAGGAATCTAATTAGGAAGGTTACAGAAGCTGGATTTAACGTGCGAATAGCTGCAACTAGAAAGACAGCCCCGGGATTAAGATACTTTGATAAGAGAGCTGTAATTATCGGTGGAGGAGATCCGCACAGATTTAGACTTGACGATCAGATACTTATTAAAGATAATCATGTTGTTATAGCTGGTAATCTTGAGGAGGCCTTAAAAAGAGCTATTTCTTCTGCGAGCTTCTCGAAGAAAATTGAGGTTGAGGTTAAAACCGTGGATGATGCCATTAAGGCCGCTAGATTAGGCGCTGACATAATAATGCTGGACAATATGAGCGTTGATAATGTGCGGAAGGTGATCGAATCTCTCTTGGAACTTGGCTTAAGAGATAAAGTCCTAATAGAAGTTTCCGGGGAAATAACTAAGGATAATATTTTGGAGTACGCTAGGCTTGGCCCAGACATAATTTCTGTTGGTGCTATTACTCACTCAGTTAAGTCGATTGACATGAGCCTGGAAATAATTGAGGTTGAGAGGTAAATTCTTAAGATTATCTTTCCTCTCTAACAATTCCACTAATAACCTCTGTAACTATTGATGCCGGTGCGTCAGTTTTTATGCCCCTAGTGTGAAAGTGTGTTTTCAGGGCGCTATAATTTGCACTTAAGAGGCGAAGAATAACTCTTTCTGGAGAGGGTGTGGGTATATTTAACTTATCACAGATCTTATCAATGACATAATAAGTTATAGGCGCATTAACCTCACCCCTCACTAGAGATATCACCCTCCTAGCCTCATAGCCTATATGAATAAAATCTTCCCCCTCTAGATTCTCTTCCAACCTACTGCAGAATTCCCTATCCGCTATTCTCCCAAGCCATAGTGGGCCAGCAGCCTTCAGCGTAGAGCCACACTCTGGGCATTTGACATCATTTCTAACCAATGGAATTTCTTGATGAGTCTCCCTATAGAAGCATTTAAAGCAGTGTAGTATATAGCCCATGTTTTTTAGCGCATCATCGACCCTTTTTGAGCCATACTCAACCAGCACATATAGTCTAATATAGTGCCGCGTGCTATGGCTGAACAACACTTTTATTCCGATGTTATGTCTTGCGGCTACCATTGCTACACATCCGGCTAAGAGCCTTATGGCTATTTCATGACAATATTCTGTTCTCAGGGATAGACCACCATATTTTCTCAGAGCTACTCTAGGATAGACTCCACATAATGGAGCCATATCGGTAGCTGTTAAAGCCAGTAATCCACCATTCCTTAGCGCTCTAATAGCCGAGTCAAGATATGGCGCTGGGGAACCAAAAGGATCAATATCTATAAAGTCAAATCTACTCTTCGGTGCGGCATGTCTATTGAGGAATAAGTTTGCATCCTCATTCGATATAAAAACCTTCCCTTCAAGCCCATTTAACTGGACGTTATATTTGGCAAGCTGACAAGCCCTCTCGCTTATGTCATTAACATGAACACTTTTCACACCCTTAACCTCCTTAGCGAATCTTATTCCCCTGACACCGCAGCCAGCCAGTGGCTCTGAAACTCTTAAGTCTCTATTAACGATATTCTGGTAAGATTGCAGGGCAAGAACCGCTATGTCCCTACAAGTCCTCATTTGAGGATTATAAAATACTGGTGCTTTAGCCGGAGCATAATTCCAGAAACCTCTCTTAAAGAACTCGAGTTTTGGAACAACTACATCAGCGGTTCCCTCATGGATAACCTCTACAGGAAAATCAAAATTGAGATTCCCCATTTATCCTCTATTAAAATGAGATCTCGGGGGAGAAATTTGTTTTACGGGATCAGCCTTATGATATATAAAAGCATTTAAACTTAAAGATTATGGTGGTCTTCATGGTTGTTAGCGAGCTAAGGAAGGATTATGTAATAGATAGGTGGGTCGTAATTGCATCGCAGAGGAGGAAGAGACCTTTAGACTTCATTGAGAGACGCCATGAAGAGAGAAGGAATATAACGTGTCCATTCTGCCCTGGAAATGAGCACTTAACTCCACCAGCCTCTCTCGTTTATGTAATAGGTAGCGATAGTGAGGTAAGAAGGGAGAAAGATAGAGATGGAGAGCGCCATAAAAACTGGATTGTGAGGTGCTTTCCAAACCTTTATCCAGCATTCACTCCAGAGGAATCTACTGCAACATTAGAGCAACAAGGCGGGCCAAAATATGTCCGTTTAAAGGCTTTAGGTCACCATGAAGTTTTAGTTGAGTCACCGAACCACGATGAGCATCCAGGTGTGGCAAGATTGAGTCAGCTAGTACACGTAATAAATGCTCTTAGGGATAGAGTCTCATTTTTTATAGCTAAAGACTACGTGAGGTACGTCTCAATATTTAGGAATCATGGCGCCAGTGCAGGTGCCTCCCTCTCCCATACACATATGCAGATAATAGCTATGCCAATCCCTCCAAAGCTTGTATCGGAAGAATTAATTACAAGTGAAAGATATTATAGAGATAATGGTAGGTGCATCTTTTGCGATATAATAAGTGAAGAGCGGAAAACTGATCGTCTCATATATGAAGATAACAACTTTGTAGTCTTTGCACCATGGGCTTCAATAAATCCCTTTGAGTTCTGGCTATTCCCAAAAAGACACCAATCATCAATACTAGATCTCACAGATGATGAAATAAGAAGTTTTGCAAAGACCCTTAGACTCAGCCTAGGCGGGCTAAGGAACTTGCTTAACGACCCGCCATATAACCTTGGTTTCCATATGACTCCAGTAGAATATTACCATTGGCATATTGAGGTCTATCCAGCACTATCTATCTGGGCTGGATTTGAAAAAAGTAATGGAATCTACATCAATATCGTGCCCCCGGAAGAAGCAGCTAAATACTTAAAGGAATCACTTAATTCAGAGAGGGATAAAACTACCTATAATATTTCTTCAGGTCTTATATAATATGAAAAAGTAAAAGGCGAGTTGCTGTACCCAACTAGTTTAGCTGTAAATGCTAAGGACTTTCCTTATTCCATTGACTGTTATAAAATATTTTTTGGATCCGGAGCCCGCTTTAATTTGAGCATAACCATTTTCTATCAATATGGTTAAGTTCTCTTCTACTTTTTGTTTATCCATTGATGCCCAGCATGATATTTCCTCGATTGAAAGCGCCCTTTCTGGATCTATTGCGCCGACATTATGCATAATGTGCAAAAGATACACATAATCTGGCATTTGTGGCAATCTACATTGCATAAACTCACTCTCCAAAAGTTCTCTCGTAAACTTCAATGGTTCTTCTGGCTACCGCCTCCCAACTATACATCTCATAAACCTTCCTTTTAGCATTTTGCACAAGCCAGTGTGCATAACCGGGGTCAGATAAAATTTTGTTCACTCCCCATGCTATTGAATCAGGGTTCTCTCTGTAGGCTAAAAAGCCAGTTCTATCATGCTCAATTATCTCAGCTAAACCACCAACATTACTTGCAACCACGGGGATCCCAGCAGCCATCCCCTCCAAGGCAACTATTCCGAAGGGTTCGTAAACCGATGGGATGACAAGGACATCCGAGCTTAAGGTTAACTTAATCAAATCTTGATCGCTTAAGAAGCCTAGAAATAATATTTTATGGGAATATCCAGTGGAATGTGCTAAATTACAGAGATAATCCTTAATCCAACCATTTCCAACTATAACTATCCTTGCCTCTGGATGGCACTCAAATATTTTTGGCGCGGCCATAATCAAGTACTTTACGCCTTTCTGTGGGGCAAGTCTCCCAATGAAGAGGACTATTTTTTCACTAGGATCTATACCAAATCTTCTTTTAACGTCGTCACGGTTAACATTGTTAACCTCATACTTTGATATATCGATACCATTTGGTATGACGATTACTTTATCGCTTGGTAAGCGGAAGTGTTCTTCAACCTCTCTCTTCATAGCATAGCTAGCCACAATTACCCTCTTCGATTCATAAGTTAACCACCACTCAAACCCATTGATAAGAAATGAGTCAGAGTTATGAATGCCTTGAGCTCTTCCCACCTCAGTACTATGTATTGTCGAGACTAGCGGTACACCTAAATAGTGCTTTGAATCTATGCTGGCGGGCGCAACAAGCCAGTCGTGAGCATGAATTATATTGATTTTCTCGTACCTACTAATATCGGCAACTCTCTTCTCCATAAAATGATTAAATATTAGCGTCCATATAATGAAGTTAGGATGACCCAGCTCTATGGGGACTCTATGAATTTTTACGCCATCTCTCTCCTCATAATGGGGTGCACCAGGGAATTCCAGTGTAATTACGTGGACATTATGTCCTTTTTTTGCAAGGTTATATGCTAATCCCTCACAATGTCTTGAGATCCCGCCAATTATCCTGGGCGGGTACTCCCAAGTAAGCATACAGATATTCATCTAATCAACACGCATTTACCCAAAACAGATTAATAAAAATACAATTTATTATCTTTTTCAGATCGTTTGAGAGGACTTCTAAGGGGCGACCTCCTTATATATTCTGATGGTGTTCTCAGCAACCTTCCTCCAACTAAACATTTCTAAGACTCTTTTTCTAGCATTCATACCACATCTTTTTCTGAGCTCTTCATCCTCTAAAAGAATCGTTACAAACTTTGCTATATCACTTGGGTCATATGGGTTTATGTGAAAACCAGTTTGATTCGGACCTGAGGGGATAACCTGTTCCCTCATTCCGCTTACACCGCGTGCGCCCACGACGACTGGCTTACCCATACTCATTGCCTCAGTACAGACTATTCCAAACGGCTCATATTTTGATGGAAAGACACACACGTCGGCTGCCGCATAATATTTTATTCTTAGGTCCTCGGGTAGAAATTCATACTTAAGTATTACCTTGTCTTGGATGTTAAGTCTAATAACCTCTTCCTTTAGCATTTCCTCTTGCTCTCCAACACCAACTATGACCAGCTTTGTTTTCGGCACTCGGCTTAAGATCTCTGGCACCGCTAATACTAGTGTATCTGCGCCCTTAACCCACGTTAGCCTCCCTATGAATAATACCATGTATTCATCATCAGATATTCCTAAACTCCTCTTTATAGCTAAGGCTTCTTCTCGAGGCACGGCTTCTGGCGAATATTTCTCAACATCTATGCCATTATATACAACGCGGATCTTCTTCTCATCATAGCCTAAGCTTACAAGGTGATCCCGCATACCATAACTCACGGTTATTATTCTATCAGCGTAGCCTGCTGTGAGACGCTCCAAACGCTTTATTGTCTCTGAGCCGTCACCAGTTCGTCCCTGCTCAGTGCTATGCACATGGAATATGAGCGGTTTATTTAGCCCCTTACTGGCCAGTATTCCTCCTATCGAGCCAAGCCAGTCATGTGCGGCAATTATGTCGACTTTCCTCTTCTCTGTTCTAACAAGATCATTTACTAGCTTACTGGCAGATAGTATATTATAGAGAAAAATATCCCCGAAGAATCTCTTTCCATTCTCGTTCCACCGCTGTATCTCCTCAGGTATAAACATTGGGAGTAGTAAGCTGATGTTCATGTTCTTAACTATTGGTCTATGTACCTCCACTCCACCATATATATCCCTTGTTGGAGCATCCTTCGTATGCATAGAAAAAACGGTAACGTCATGTCCCATCTTAACAAACTCTCTCGTTATATATTCGGCGTACGTCCCAAGTCCGCCAACAAGATATGGAGGATATTCATAGGTAAAGAAGACTATCTCCATAAGGATTCTCCCAACTAAAGAAAACAGAATTCTCGGAGAATTTTAAAGTTTTCTCCATTTTTTAGAAAAAGATTTAACAAGTTCCGAAGAAATAATTTTGGGAGATAATCATGTTGGCATTCGTGTTTGTTCGCGCTAACGTAGATATATTATCAAAGGTTGCGTCAAAGATAGCTGAGATTGATGGTGTTAAGGAGGTGTATGAGGTTACTGGGGACATAGACATAATAGCGAAAATATCGGCACAAAACGTTGATGAGCTAAGTAGGATAGTATTTAAGATTAGGGAGATTGATGGTGTCCAAGGAACTGATACGAGAATTGTATTAGTAAGTCGTACTAGGTGAAGATTTTGGGAAAGAAATCCATTACAGAGCGCATAAAGGAGATGCAGGCGACCGGTCTGTCCAGAGAGGAGATCGTCAAGCTCCTTTATCTTGAAAAATATCCCATATTTGAGATAACAGAGACTCTAAATCTCTCTTCTGAAGAACTTTCAGAGATTAATAAGCGCTTACGCTTATACCTCTTAAGATGTCCAATTGGCCACAAATTTGTTGATGATCCTGCTCTCCACGCCTCAGATGCACACTACTGTATTGAATGTAAAAGATGGTTTAATGAGACAACATTAAGGGATGAAATAGAGCTTGAGATCAGGAGACTTAAAGAGAAGGAATCTCTAGGGAAATTATAGTCCTGTGAAAAGATTAGTTAGTAAATTATCTTATTTTCTCCTCATTTCTTATTAAACTTTCTAGCTCCCTTAATCTTCCTTCCAATATAAATGCTAATGCTTCTCTGACTTTTTCCCTATAATTTTTCCATTCTCTAGGTAGATTCGCTATCTTGGCGGCGAGAATATTATCGCCAATAACTTCAGAGATCCACCTTATGAAGTCCCCTCTGTTTAAATGGAAAATTATTGAGTCGATATCCACCCTCTTTATTGCCTCATAGAAATCCTTAAGGCTTGTGACTAATATATTTGTTGGAAGATCGATTCCACGATAGAATCTGAATCCGTTACTCCGAGGTACATGCCTTAGGAGACGCCTATACTTAGATACTGGCTTATTGAGCTCTATTAGGCATCTAGCCCCAAAATCCATTAAAATCTTCATATATGTCTTGAAAGCCTTTAAAGGATCTCCATATGGATTAAATAAACTATGAACTACGCCGGAGCCGCCACCTTTAGTGCACATATAATGAAAGTGGTCACTTGTCTGTAGATAGCGCCAAATCATAAGCAGACCGGGCTCATTCACTTCCTTGACTAAGAGCCTAACTTCATTAAGTAGCTTAAATGAGGTTATTTGCATTGGATTCCCCAACCATGCGCTTAGATCCCGCTCGAGATTGGCCCAGGAGATAGTGTTTTCTGGTGGGACATCTATTTCGTCACAAGGCTCATATTTTTTGACAACCTCTCTAGGAGTAGACCAGCATAAATTGTCCCACTTTAAAACCTCTATTGGGAGCCACTTAAGAAACTCGAATATTCCACTCTCAACCCAACAATGTTCACCGAATGTCTCATAATCAATAAATATCACTATGACTTGCCCCGGTGTATGAGCTAACCAGGCAGCATATTTATCTGCTGTTAAGGGCCACTGATCCCATGATGGTGATGTGAAGCGAAAGCTTATGTCATCAGATAGCCTATAATTGCGTAAGAGAAGGTTAACTGAGGAGCCCCTAGCCCTATATACATAATTTGGTGATCTCCACCAGAGTATCCTCTCGACACCCTCTGTTATTACGGTTTTAAATCCAAGGGACTTGACAGCCATAGCCACTTCATTATTATATATACACTCGGTATTCTCAAAGGTCTCTGGAGTGTAGTTAAACAAGTCTTTAATTGCTTGTTCATGCATTTCAATCTGGTCAATGAACTCTGATTCATCACAGCAATTAAGACTTGCTAATGAGTGATAATATGTCTGACCTAGTAGCTCAACATGCCCAGTTTCAACAACCTGTTTAAAGAGATCCAGCAAACTTGGATTCCACTTCTCGCATTGCTCAAGGAATGTCCCAGAAAAGCTAAAGGAGACCTTAAATGGCTTCTTTTCCGTTTTAAATCTCTCAATTTGTTCTAAAATGATCATAGTCGCTGGAAGATAACATTTTTCTGACACCCGCATGAAAATGTCCTTGTTTATTTTGTGATCGAAATAGGCTTCGTAGAGATCTTTTGCATTGGTATTTAGGTCTAGAGGGGCGCCGATCTTAAAATTTCGTTTTAGTCTAAAAGGTTGATGAACTTCAAGAATAAAACAAACATCAACCACTTTGATCACTCTAATCCAGCTTTTTTAGTCTTCTAACGTTTTACCTACACATTCTGCTTTTAAATCTTTACGCTTAAATGCATAATTTTTATTTAGCAGGAGAAAATGAAAAATATCGAAGAACTATTTTCAGGTTATAATGTACATTTCCATTAAATATTTAACACCGATAGATGCTGAAAAGAATAAAAATCACATTTTTAATAGAAGTGTTTTGTGGTAAGGTTTGAGTAGAAAGGAAAACTTGGTCGTTGTTAAGGTTGGAACGAGCAGTATAACTAAAGACGATGGCAGTTTAGATTTAGTTGCAATGCGCGAGCTTGTAGATCAAATTGCGGAAGCCATTAATATGGGCTATAAAATAATTCTTGTGACCTCAGGCGCTATAGCCTCTGGGCTAGCTGAGCTTGGAATTAAGCTAAATCCAAATGATATAGTTTTTAAGCAGGCCTGCGCTGCGGTTGGTCAAACAATATTAATGGAACATTACCGACAGCTATTTAAGCGCCATAATATGAAGGTCGCCCAAGTTCTCCTTACTCAGGAAGATCTTGCAAATAGGGTTTCATATGTACACATATGCAACGTTCTTGATAAGCTGCTTAGCTTAGGTGTTATTCCCATAATAAATGAGAATGATGTAACATCTGTTGATGAAATAATTCCTATTATGAGGGGTTGCAAGATTAACTTCAGCGACAATGATATACTCTCGGTACTAATAGCGAATGCGGTTCAGGCAAATCTAATCATAATCTTATCCGATGTCGATGGACTCTATGAGGCTAATCCATTAAAGGAGAAAGATGCTAAAATCATCCTAGTTGTTGAGAAGATAACCCCGGAGCTTAAGGAGGCTGCAGAAGGTAAGAGCGCGTTTGGTAGGGGCGGTATGAAAACTAAGCTAGAAGCTGCTGAGATAGCTATGCAAAGCGGGATCCCCTTGATAATCGCTAATAGTAGGAGGAAAAACGTTATAACGGATATTCTGAGGGGCGAGAAAATTGGAACATACTTTAAGCCAATTGGCAAGATGCCCAGTATAAAGAGATGGATAGCTTATGGAGCCGGAGCTAAAGGCACTATTAAAGTTAATGAGGGAGCTAAACAAGCAATTTTAAGTGGCGCGAGCCTGTTGGCAGTAGGTATAGAATCCGTTGAAGGACAATTCAAGATTGGTGATGTTGTCAGCATAGTTGACCCGGATGGGGAAGAATTTGCGCGTGGCATAGTTAACTATTCAAGTGATGAACTAAACCTCATTAAAGGCTTAAAAACCTCGCAAATAAAAAAGGTTTTAGGGTTTATTAGAAGAAAAGAGGTGATTATTAGAAAGCTTATGTCCGTGTTTGGTGAGGCTGAGAGGTATGAGTGAGAATATAAGCAATCTTGTCTTGGATATATGTAAGAGGGCTAAGGAAGCATCATACATTTTAGCTAGGCTGCCTACTGAGAAGAAGAATAAGGCATTGCTTAAGATGGCTGACGCATTAGAGGAGCATGCTGACGAGATTCTAGAGGCCAATAAAAGAGATGTTGAGGCATCCAGGGCGAGTAGTGTTAAGGAGGCTCTTCTTGACAGGTTAATTTTAACCAAATCCAGAATATCGAAGATGGCTCAATGTTTAAAGGAAGTTGCCGAGCTGCCTGATCCAGTTGGCCAGATAGTTAAAACATGGATTAGGCCCAATGGTCTCATAATTGGGCAGATAAGAGTCCCGCTTGGCGTTATTGCAGTAATTTATGAGTCGCGTCCAGACGTTACATCAGACGCTGTCGGAATATGCATAAAGTCTGGTAACGCGGTAATATTAAGGGGTGGCTCAGAGGCCATAAACTCTAATATAGTAATAGGAAGAGTCTTGAGTGAAGCTGCGGTAAAATCTGGGATACCTGAAGGCGCAATACAAGTGGTTCCAACAACCGATAGGAGAGCAGCTCTAGAGCTCATGAGGATGAGGGATTATATTGATTGTCTTATACCGAGGGGTGGCGCGGAGTTAATTAGAGCTGTTATAGAGAACGCTAAAGTTCCCGTTATTGAAACTGGGATTGGTAATTGTCACATATATGTTGATAGTGATGCCGACATGGATATGGCAATAAAGGTGATAATTAATGCTAAGTGTCAGAGACCTGGGACGTGTAATGCCGCAGAGAAGCTCCTCGTTCATAAAGAAATAGCCCCAGTCTTCCTACCAAAGGTCGTTAGTGCGTTGCGTGAACATGGGGTTGAGGTTAGGGGTTGCGAGGAAACAAGAAAGATTGTGCCAGATGTTAAGCCAGCAACCGAGGAGGACTGGTATACTGAGTACTTAGACCTAATCATTGGTGTTAAGGTTGTAAACAGCTTAGATGAAGCAATAGCACATATAAATAAGTATGGGACAAAACATTCTGATGCTATAATTACATCAGACTTTAATAAGGCTTTACGTTTCATTCAGGGTGTTGATTCAGCAGCAGTATATTGGAATGCATCTACACGTTTCACTGATGGGAATCAATATGGGCTTGGGGCTGAAATAGGCATAAGTACGCAGAAGCTGCATGCCCGAGGCCCAATGAGTGTGGAGCACCTTACAACCATAAAATACTTCATTTTAGGCAGGGGGCACATAAGGGAAGCCTAGCTTTGACGATGCTTTTGTATCCACAAGTCCTTTTTTTATAACTCAGTTAGCGATGGGACTCTATGTCTATTGAAAGGGAGATTCTAATAGTAATTCTAAAGAATACTCAGGAGAGGGACAGTGCCCTTATCGAGAGTATATGCAGGGAGGCAAGGATTCCAAGGGCGATCGTTTTAGAAGTTTTAAATAGGCTTTATGAATATGGGCTTTTGAGAATGAATGGAGATGAAGTCGTTGTTGATAGAGAACGGCGCTTAAAAATTGCCGTTAAATCCATAAGTTTGGGAGCTGACATTGAAAGGGTTGCAAAGTTTCTAACGTGGTTTGAGTTTGAGCAATTCTCAAAAGAGTCATTTGAGTTAAATGGTTTCATGGTTACCACAAACTTTCGCTTTAAGTGGCTTGGAAAGAGATGGGAGATAGATTTGATTAGCGTTAAAAGACCTCTGATTATTTCTGCCGACTGTAAACATTGGAGACGTGGATGGAGCGAATCCGCTAGCATTAAGGCCGCCAAGAGTCAAGTTGAGAGGACGAGGGCCCTAGCTGACGCTTCAGGGCACATTAAAAGCAAAGTTGGTATAAATGGATGGAATCACGCATATTTTGTCCCAGTAGTTCTATCATTATATCCTTCGCAACGTAAATTTTATGATAAGACTCCAGTGGTGCCCATACTACAGATTAGTGATTTTCTACAAAACCTTATAGTCCATCTGGATGAAGTAGACCACTTTTTCATTCAATGCATTTAACATTTAAAGGTCATAAGAGCTTACTCGCACTTCTGCACGGCATTTATTGATAGTAATCTAGCAAAGAAATGAAATATTAGATTCTACAGTCAAATATTATTAAGAAGCGCTTAGAAAGTAGTTTCTGGCGCTAAAAATTGTTTCTAGAGGATTTG
>JAWAXL010000030.1:0-16628 GCA_038820405.1 Bathyarchaeia archaeon | reverse complement strand
ACGTAGTCCCCCTCATAAGGATCAATATAGATATTCTTTCCATCGGCGGTTATCTGGAAACTAGCATGCCCAAACCATTTAACGCTAACATCAACCATTCTAACACACCTCTAAAAATGAAAGCGTATTTTCAGTATATAAATTCTCACTATTAAACAGTAAAGCGCAACGTTTATTAAGACACTTAAATCAAAAATATTTGGTTATAAGCCCTGGTAGTATAGCCCGGTCTAGTATAGGCGGCTGTCGCCCGCCCGACCCGGGTTCAAATCCCGGCCAGGGCGCCAACCTCTAGGGTCCAAATCCCTTCACCTCCTTTTAAGTCTAGGAATAATAAGTTTAGCGTGAAGAGCGAGATCTATGATTATGATGAGAGGCTTGAGCGGTATAGGCGGATTATCGCTGGATTCCTACTATCCGTTTCACTATCTGGGTTTGTTAATTCTTCCTTAACGGCTTCGACACTACTTCGCGATAAATCTCACGGACAGGGAAGGATCAACATAACTTACGATTTAATGAAGAATATTATGTGGTTTACGTCGGTATAACGTCAACATATCTCATGTATAGAATGAGAGGAGAATTAATATTCACGTCAACGATCAAAAGAAGTTCAAAGATATTGCCACCTGAATGTTATTGTTGAATAGACGACTTTTAAAAAGGTATCTTGTTTGGAGAGCCACAGTGACATTGCTCTCTATTGGGCTTCTCTTCACAGGTTTACCACGAATTATTCCAAGATTCTACCCTCGTACATTTTTTCGAGGAGTTCAGTTATATTTTCTTTGGTAGGTTTTCGCGGGTTGTAAGTCTGTAGATAGTAGTAATGCTGTCGTTCCTCCATTATGTAATCTGCAATTTTGGGTATGTCTTCTTTTGGAACACCCACATCTTTTAGACTGATAGGCAGCTCTAGGTCTTCAACCAGCTCTTTAACGAATTTAATGGCCTCGATAGCTGCCTTTCGTAATGGAAGTCCATGAACATCTAAGCCCATATATGAGGCTACCATTGCTAGCCTTTCTATACATGCTGGAAGGTTGTACTCCATCATGTACGGGGTTACTATTGCGCAAGCTATACCATGGGGTATTTTATAGATTGGACCTATTGCCTCACTAATGCAGTGACCTATATTGGCACCTGCAGGTGTAGCTCCCATCGCAAGTCCACCTAGTAAAGCAGCTAAGGACATATTATATCTTGCTCTAAGATTGTCTCCCCAATAGTAAGCGGTTCTAAGATTAGCAGCTATAAGACTTATTGATTGTAGCCCGTACATGTCTGAGAGCGGAGTAAACCCTAGAGATAAAATATTCTCCATTGAGTGAGCCAAGGCATCCATCCCACTAGCAGCCGTTTGTCTTGGCGGACAGGTGATCGTCATTAAAGGATCTACAATTGCAACATCTGCGAGAACTGATGGGCTAGTTATGAAGTTCTTAACCCCCTTCTCGTCTACAATTACAGCGTACATTGATACCTCACTTCCGGTTCCCGCCGTTGTTGGAATAAGTATTTTTGGCAGCGGTTTCTCTTTAACTCGGTCTTCAGTGTATGCTAGATAGTTACTCACATCACCTAGGTTAGTCGCCATTACAGCCGCTACTTTTGCACTATCCATGACTGTTCCACCACCAACCCCAATGATTACACTATACTTTGCTCCTCTAACAACTTCTGTAATTTTACGCGCGCTTTCTAAGGTTGGCTCCGCAGAAAGTTCATCATAAACATCTACTCTTAATCCTTCTTTCTCCACAACTTCTCTTACCTTTTCAGCTAGACCAGCTTTAGTAACACCCTTATCTGTCACCAGGAGTGCAGTTCCGTTTCTACCAAGCCTTTTCGCCTCAGACCCTACAGCTTTATACGAACCAGCACCATAAATTATTCTCTTAACATTTTCAAAGTAGCTTACTCTTGCTTCAGGCAATACATAACTCTCGATTCCTAAACTCATGGAAAATCACCTCTTTAACTTATATAAAGAATCTTTATTTAAGTAATTCGATAAAATTGGGATCATCTTCAATAGAGTGAAAATTTTAAACTAGTCATTTTATAGTATCAGCATTAAGGGTTATCCCGATGTTCGGAAAAACCTTTTGATGCCTTTCTTATCTAAATCAATTATGTAGCCCATAAGTATACCTTGCTCATATTGACTGCCTGGGTTAAGACAAAGTGTTCGACCGATTTTGTACTCTCCTGTACTTTCATGGATGCGCCCATGTAATCCCAATAAAGGTTGATACTTCAAAATAATGTCTCTAACCGAAGCGCTGCTAACAGAGACTAGGGCTCGTCCAGCATATTTTGGCCTTAATTCCTCATCGAGTTCCGGCGCTTCGTCAAGTGTTGATCCGTATGGAGGAGCGTGTAAATTAAAGATAGGGTTGCTTACATCCGTAAGTTGAGACGCCAATACCTCAATTTTTTTGTACAGTTCATTTTCACAACATTCTCTAAAGGTGTTCCATGGAGTTGGATTAGTCCACCCTGTGGATATCATTTCATGATAATCGTCTATTCTAATAACTTTGCTTTCGGCGTTAATAACAGTTTCAGACTCTTGAATAATTGAATCGATTTCAAACCTATCGTCGTTGTCAGGACACACAAAACATTTTATGCCAGTACCCTTTAATCGTTCATCAGCAAACTTAATCCATTCCCTTATCCTTTGGATTATTAGGTGTAGAAAGAGATTTTCTATTTTCTCAGGGTTAGCATTTAACTCTTCCATCTCTTTTGGGTTGGATAATCAACATTTATCCGATTTCTAAAATCAATTGTATGACACATGGAGAGCTCGTTGAAGAAAACATCTACTACAAGTCCTGTTTCTTCATGATCATAAATATGCCTAATTTCTTCCATCATTGTCAGGAATCTACTTCTTGGTTTGTAGCCAATTTCAATAAAGAACTTTTTACCTTATCCCTGCTTTCAGTTGTAATAAAATCCAAGTCACTAAGCGGTCTATTGAGTTTATCATAAAGCTCATGCCCACGTTTGGAACTATGAATTGCTATCGCGCACGCCCCCATCACTCTAATTGATATACCTCTCTCCATTCCTAATTTAACAATTTTTTCCGCCTCTTTGATAAAAAAGGATTGATCCATTAGTCCACAGTCTCTGGAGCTCTTTTTAAAAATAAATTTCATTAAATTATTTAATTTTTTCGTTACACCTAACTTAGAATTCATTTACTGTTAACAGGTACTGTGCCATCTTCTAAGCAAGTAGTAGTCATCAAACAATTTGTTTAGGTCTTTATCAGAAAGCGTCAGCTGTAAAGGAAAGGACATTTGTAAACGTGTTGAACCATCCGAAGTTAGAACCTATCGCGGTCTTGAAAAGAATGAATAGTAAACCAAGAATTGTCGTGACTGCTGTTTCAGTTTTTGTAAAGATGTTTCTTCTAACCACTTGAATTACTATAACGAGCGCAATAACAACTACTGTACGAAGATAATAACGCCGAGTTAAACTATCCAGAAGATTCTACGCTGAGGTGTGTTGGACTGAAAAAAGCAACATATTGAGTCATAAATGGGACGTTATTATTGCCGAGATCTCCGACCCTATTGAACTTATGATTGACCCTAGAATACCAATAAAGCACCAATAACTACTGGTTTAAGAGTGAAATCTTTAATAACTTCTCCCTTACCTATCAATTTCATCCCTCTAGATAACTAGAAGTATTTTTAGTCTATAAGCTTTGCAAGAGTTCTAAATTTAGATGAGAAGAATGCCTATTTTATAGAGAGCTTTGAAAACTTCCAAATCATGCATAATATGAGTAGGTGGAGAGAAGTTTTCTGGTAATCTACATGAAAAAATCACATATAATTTTGAGGATGCTTTCAGGTTAGTGCTTTCTTGGTGCAGTATGTCTTATTATTTTCAGAGAAAAGATTTATAAGAAACTATCTCTAATAGAGAAGAAGACGTTGTAATATAAGGTATAAAAATGAAGAGTAAAGATAAGATGATAAAAGCTATGACAAGCGGGCTTAGAAGTGATTTTCCAGTTGTAATACCTTACCTGAGCATACTTTTACGGGATCACTGGGACGAGATAACTGATCAACCATGGTGGGCTATCTATAAATTTAATCTTTTAGCTCGATTAAAGGTTGAAGAGGATCTTCAAAGTAAATTAGATTTGGATTGGGTTCACTGTGGAATGTGCCCGTCGAAAGAGTGGAGAGAATTTCATATCATTGAAGCTCAAGGCGACCGCGTTTTTCTAGTTAACATATTAGATAGGAAGAAGACCGAGTTATATAGAGAACCAATAGGTGGCTCACATATTCCAATAGAGAAAGAACCATTGATAAAATCTATGGAAGATGTCGATAAATATATAAACATTATAGACAAGGAAACTCTCATCAAAAGCGGAAGACTTGACTACGCCAAAATGGTAGTGGAAAAGTTTGGCTCTGAAAAATTTGTATTCGCCAGCATTAGTACTCCTTATTGGGCGGCCATGTTCTCTTATTTCGGCTTTAAAGGAATGATGATAAACCTCTTTAGAAAACCCAGATTAGTTGAACATGTACTTGAAAAGATTCTAGCGCGCACTATAGAAGAACTTAAGGCATATGCAGAAATCGGTGTTGATGGTATCTGGATCGAAGAATGCCTCGCCTCAGCTTCTGAGATTTCCCTAAACCAATTTAAACATTTTGTTCTACCCTACAATAGAGAACTTATTTCAGAGATAAAACTGTTAGGTATGAAAAGCATTTATTATCCGTGTGGAGATGTCCGTGATCGATTGGACTTAATAATAGAAGCTAGTCCAGACGCCATATCATTAGAGGATAGTAAGAAGGGCTTTGAAATCGACATAGCTTGGATCAACGATGTTGCCGGCGGTCGAGTATGCATCTTCGGCAATCTAGACGCCATAAGGATTCTTCAAAACGGCACAAGTGCTGAACTGAGAAGAGAAATTAGGAGGCAGATTACTATAGGACGAAAATATGGAAAGTTTGTGATGTCGCTGGGAAGCCCCGTAACCCCCAAAACCCCCATCTCCCGCGTCAGAGAATACGTGGAGATTGCCCGGCAGGAATCTAAAGCTATTTCACAATAAAACTTTGGCAAACCTTATTTTATTCTCCGTTATATGATTTCTCAAATTTAAAGGGGTCTTAACCAGAGGGCCTTAAATATAAGTACAGTTGCTATAGCTGATACTATTACAATACTTTGCCCTATCAAAAAACCCATGCTATAATTTGCCTATTTTCCTCCTACCTTCCCGCAACCAAAGTTCGCTAATTTTAGAGACTTCGCTCTCTTGGGAAGTTAAACCCAATAAAGTTCTAACTGATATACTTTCGTATTCCAAAGAATACCTTATATCCAATTGTTGTTAGCCTTGCAATAGATGCAAATAAATAATACTTTCAGGCTCTTGGAGATACCATGCCTTATAAAAAAGACACAGTCATATAGCTCAGCATATCCCAGCTAAGAGATGGGTCTCCATACCCTCAATATTTCTTGTGAATTAAAACCCATAACTCATAATAATATATACAAACTACAAACTTCATAGAAAGTCTCAACGATAGAATGAATAGGTGTTAATATGACGTTTCAACAATAAAATATCGTTTCCAATAATATATTGGGGCTAGGATTAGGATGAATGCGTACTCCTGGATCAATGCTCCCAACATGGCGATCACCCAGCGGTCTTAAAGAGCTTTCCCCCAAGCCTATGGGTCTTCTCCCAAACCCTATCGCTGCTCAAAGTCCACGGGGTCCTTATCCCAATAAACCAGTTCCTCTTCGAGTCCTCGCATAGGATCCCAATAATAGAAGAATAGTAGCCCAACATATAAATGCTCATTAAAATACTTCGCTAAATAGAAGTACAACAATTATCTTAACGAATTCACTATATTCATAAATTCTTTTACTTTTCCTTCATCGACAGGATTTAGGGTTATGTTCCCAACTTTAAAGGATGTGCCAACAATTGCTCCATCAACAAGTTTAAAGTAGGTAGCAATGTTATCTTTATTAATGCCAGTGTTTGCCAGTATAGGCATATCCTTCGCACTTTCCTTAACACTAATTATGTCTTTCTCATCTGGTGGTAATCCCGGCATAGGACCAGAGATACAATATACATCTGCTAAGGAAAGCCATCTAACGGTTTGAGCCACTATGCCCAGAGGGCGTGGTGATATAGGTGCAGCAAACTCTGGATTCAGATATAAAAATATTCTCACGTTTTCAGCACCAATATACTTCCTATATCTCAGCACTTTCGCCCCTTCTGTGTTAATTAAACCAAGATCGCTTGAAAAAGTTCCGGTTAGCAATGTTCTTACAAAGGAAGCCTTGGTAGCTTTTGCCACGGCTATAGTTGCATAAGGATCCCATAAAATATCGATGCCGAAGGGCAGGCTTACTCGATCAGTAACTTTCGCAACTATGTATGTTACTGCGGCAACAGTTTCAGGACCTACATCAAAAAGAAATGGTGTATCGCTCTCGTTGGAGAACAGCAGCCCATCTACTCCTCCTCTTTCAAGAACTACAGCGTCATTCATAGTCCGCTTAACTATTTTCTCCATAGAATCTCTGTAATCGTATTTCGGTGAACCTGGCAGCGGAGGCATGTGAACCATGCCTATAACTGGCTTATTAACACGAAATATTTCGTGAAGAATTGAAGACATTTATAAGCCTCCTGATCGCGAGTTATTATATTCCATAAAGCCGAGAATAACTTTGCTTACCAAGAAGTTAAACCATCTTTCTTTTTTAGTAGTAAAATTAGAGAGATTTAGAAATTAATGCTCAATGAGACTTTTTATATCCTTTAATACGTCGTCCGGTAGAGGTTCTGGCTCATATTCTTCTAAGATTTTCTTAAGTTCCTCTCTAGCCCTTGTAAGCATATCTTTTGCACCCTCCCTTTTCCAAGTTTCATATCTTTTTCTATCTATGAGCTTTGGCGTCCAATGCTCGCTTAGAAGGTGTTTGAGTGTATGTTTATGTGAGAGGAAGTGTCCTCCGGGGCCAACATCCCTTATAACGTCAAAGGCTAAAGTCTCCTCATTAACATCTATCCCCCTAACAATTCTATTCAGCATAGAGAATACTTCGTCGAGTATAACCACCATCTCAAGACTGCCCGTAGCACCACCTTCTGTATATCCGACATCATGTATTAAGTTTGTTCCAGTTAACATAGCCATTAACATGGATGAAGAAGCTTCTATCACTGCTTGTTCGTCAGGGATCTTGGAGTCTGAGCAGCCTCCCGTGCCGAAAAATGGGAGTCCATAATAATGGGATATCTGAGCTGAAGCAGCATTTATAACGCTAAATTCAGGTGCCCCATAAGCCATAACAGCGGTTCTCATATCCATAATAGTGCTGACAATGCCGAGAATAAATGGCGCTCCTTTATTAGTGAGCTGCGCAATAACTAAACCCGTTAAGCTTTCAGCAAATGATTGGGCTAATGTTCCGGCGAGCGTAACTGGACCAGTTGCCCCTGCTTGAACACAAGGCGCGCACAAAAGGGGTATGCCTAGTTTCGCAGTTTTTATAGTGATTTCAGCAGCTTCCCTCCCATATTCTAAAGGTGAAGTTGGCTCCACGTATATAAAGAGCAAAGGCTCTTTTCTAAGTCTGTCCATTCCTCCCTTAATCAGTGAAGCCATTTGAATTATCTTATTAGCTCCTTGAGGACTATACGCTATAGCCATAACTGGCTTAGTAGTGTTCGAGAACACAGCTTCCAGCTCATGCACATCTTGGGTTTCAGGCGGGCAATCCAATGCAAGACAAAACTGAGCAGCAATATGTATGTTGGGTAAAGCATCCGCAACTCTGGCAGCTTTAGCTACGTACTCCTTTCTGCCCTTGACTCTTAAGAAGCTCTCCGGATCTATCACATTAGGAAGGGTGCTTCCTAAAACCGTATAGAAATTGTCGCATTCAAGTTTTAATCTATACTTTGAATCCCTCCCGTAAAGGTGCACATATTTTGGCGCGTTTCTGATACATTCCTCAAGGAGATAGGAGGGAATATTAACCCTACAAGTTTTTTCATCGACTTCAGCCCCTGCATCTTTTAGGAGTTTAAGCGCTTGCTCATTATAAATCCTAATGCCAACTTTCTCCATAATCTGGAGAATTGTTAAATGCACCTTCTCAATTTCATCTTTTGACAATATTTCTATTTTTGGTTTCATCTCTTTTTAAGCACCTCTTCCTCCGCTTTTCTCACTATTTTCTTAATTTCTTCACTTAAAGATTTATCTATAGTGACTGGTTGCGAGAGAATTTTATTCACCTCTTCCCTTGCCTTGGTTCGAACATCTTTTCTACCCATTTTCATCCATTTAACCTCGCTTTCTCTACTAAATAATCTTGACACATAAAGTGATGGAAGGTGTTTGAGTGTATGTTTATGTGAGAGGAAGTGTCCTCCGGGGCCAACATCCCTTATAACGTCAAAGGCTAAAGTCTCCTCATTAACATCTATCCCCCTAACAATTCTTTTAACCATGCCTACAACTTCGTTAGATATCACAGCCATTTCTAATGACCCTATACTTCCACCAGCTAAATATCCGCAATCATGAATTAAACATATGCCCGAGAGAGCTGCTACTAGCGAGTTCATCATAACCTCCGCACCAGCTTGCGCATCAGGCAACTTTGAGTCAGAGCACCCACCCCATCCAAATGTGGGAAGATTATAGAATTCGGCTAGAGCAGCATTTGCTATGTTTCCCATAGCGAATTCTGGGGCTCCATAAGCGCACCTTCCAGTCCGCATATCTAAGGGCGTAACATATGCCCCAAGCACAAATGGCGCTCCCGGCTTTATTAACTCAGCTAAGGTTAAGGCTGCTAAATTTTCCGCATTGCTCAGGGCGACGGCCCCTGCGTAAGTTATGGGAGCAGTAGCACCAAGCTGAGGCATCTGACCTACCACAATAGGTATGTTGTTTTTAGCAAGACTGAAGATGTTCTCATTTGTCATATGAAACATTAATGGAGATGGCATTTCAACGTAAACTCCGAATACGGGCTCCTTTTCTAAACGGTCTCCCTTTATCACCCTACCCATCTCTATAACTTTATTAGCGTTAAATAGTCCCGGAGCCGAGTACACTATGGGTTTAGTTGTGTAGGTGAGTAAGACTTCCCACTCGTGAATATATTCAAGCTCATACGGTACATCAAATGCTCCAGCAATAGTCATTATAAAGTCCATCTCAGAGAGGTATTCTCCAAGCCGGGTGGCTTTTATTACATCTTCTTTTGTTGGGCGTCTTATCTCTCCTGTCACATGGTCTAAAATATAAGGTGTAGGAGTCCCCCCAAACCCAAAATATATTCGCTTGTTCTCCAAAACTATTGCATTTTTTGGGTTGTATCCATAAATTACGACTTTAGAAGGCGCCTTCTTTAACGAATCTTTCACTAAATTTTCCGGGATCTTTATCAGGCCTGTTTTTTCATCAGTTTCGGCTCCCTCTTTTTTAAAGAAGTCTAAGATTATTTTTGATGAAGATTTTATCCCTATTTCTTCGAGGATTCGGAGGGAAGTTTGATGTATTTTTTCTACGTCATCTTTAGATAGAAATTTTAATTGTCCACTCTCTAAACCGAGTTTCATTTATTCCTCCACCCTCAGAAGTCTTTTAGCTACTTTGACAGCTTCAACTGCATCTTCACCATAACCATCTGCACCTATTTGTTCTGCCCATTCAGCAGTAACTGGCGCGCCACCAACAATAACCTTAACTCTGTCTCTTAAACCGTTCTTTTTAAGAGCCTCAATAATTTCCTTCTGTACTGGCAATGTTGTACTTAATAGTGCTGAAAGTCCGAGAATGTCCGGGTTATATTCCCTAACCGCCCTAATGAATTCCTCGACTGGTACGTCTTTTCCTAAATCTATTACTTCAAATCCGGCGGAAAAAAGCATTGCTGCCACTATGTTCTTGCCTATGTCGTGAATGTCGCCAGCCACCGTGCCTATTACAACTCTACCAAGAGTTTTTCTTTCTGTTCTGGCTTCTTTAAGTAGTGGTTCCAAATATTCAGATACAGCTTTTTTCACCATTTCGCCAGCCATCACTAAATGTACGAGGAAAATTTCGCCTTCTTCGAATCTTCGGCCAACCTCTTCTAGGGCTTTGGTTAGGGCGTTTATAATTTCAAGCGGGCTTACCTTCTTCTCTAACAATCTCTTTATAGCTTCAAAGAATCTTTCTTCTTCAAACGATAGTAATGCAAAGCGCAATTCATCAATTAAGCTGGCCATATAACAGCACCTGATACCAATAATAATTGGACTTGAAATTTAAATCTTTCTGTAAAGATGGTTTTTACGCTGGAACGTAAACGGAGTATTAATGCTAATAAACTAAAGTTAAATCTCATAACCATGTCTCGAAGCAGAAAAATCTTAGCTCTGTAACCGATTTTCCAGGAACTTTCACAACCTAAAGATAGATCGGTATAATTTGAAAATAAAAAATCATTATTAATTTTTAAATATTTCCTCGCGTCGTAATTTAATTTGTTAACGAGGGGAAAACTATGCTGGAATTTCGAGTAGAACAAAAAACGTTTCAGATTGGAAAAATATCGGTCGGCGGTTATCCGGGAAAAAGGCCCGTAGTTCTGGTAGGCTCAATCTTTTATCATGGACATAAAATAGTGGGGAACGAAATGACTGGCGAATTTAACAAGAAGGCGGCTGAGGATTTAATCAATTTACAGGATGATCTTTCAGAGAAAACTGGAAACCCATGCATGATCGACGTGGTTGCAGCTAGCCAAGAGGCCATGATAAAAGAACTCGACTTTGTTGCCTCCATAACAGAGGCCCCCATTTTAATGGACTCGCCTTCAGCAAGCATCAGACTTGCGGGACTAAAATATGCGGAAGATTCCGGTTTAATTAATCGGATAGTATATAATTCAATATTGCCAGAAGCGAAAACTTTTGAGCTTGAAAGGATAAAACGATCGAGACTTGAAAGCGCTATATTACTTGCATATAACGCCACAGATTTCACATCAAAGGGAAGGATAAAAGCAGTTAACGATTTAATCACGCTAGCTAGGAATTTAGGTATTAAAAAGCCTTTAATTGACACATGCGTTCTTGACGTGCCTACTTTGGGTTCAGCATGTAAAGCAATCTTACACGTGAAAAATGAATGGGGTTATCCTGCCGGTGCTGGCACACATAACGCAATCGCAACATGGAAAGGTTTAAAGAAGAAAATAGGTCCTCAGGCCTTTATGCCTTGTTCTGTTTCAGCGGCAATAATGGCTGTTAGCATAGGGGCGGATTTCATTCTCTATGGGCCAATAGAGGACGCAAAAGTTTTCTTTCCATCTGTAGCTTTAGTGGATACGGCATATGGACAATTGATGCTGGAAAAAGGTGAAAAGCCCCCTCTTAATCATCCACTATTTAGAATAGCGTAAAAGCTGGGTTACAGAAGAAATTTTCCTTGATAGATATTTTTATTTTAACTGGCATGACGTATTCTCCCCATAATCAATCACCCTTATATAAGCCGCTGCACGCTTGAGCTACCTCTTCAACCACTTTCACATTATGTAGATATCTAAAAATGGAGAATTAAGAATTTTCTTTTTAGTCTTCATAAAGGTAAGTATTCCCCTCTATTTTTCGAAATTCTTAAATGCAAGGATCTATTTTATGATAAGTTTCGGGGGATCGCAAAATGCAGTTGATTTTTCATGTAGATAGATGCTCGGGATGCCACAGCTGCGAACTGATCTGTTCAGTATATAAGAATGGAAAAATAGGTCCAAGAAGAGCGAGGATAAGAATAGTGACGCCAGAACCAGGAATTCATAGCTTTGCAGAATTTTGTATCCAATGTGCCAATTCTCCATGCGTAAAAAGTTGTCCAAGAAACGCTTTAATAAAAAGTGCAACTGGTATAATTTGCGTTGATGAGGAAGCGTGTATCGGATGCGGTTTATGTATGAATGTATGTCCAGTCAATGCGATAAAAATTGATCCAAAGAATAAAAAGGCGCTGATTTGCGATCTCTGCAAGGGAAAACCTAAGTGCGTAGAGTTCTGCCCAACGAAGGCATTAGAGTTTATGACATAGCTTATTGGAGGAATATTTTATGGTACATGGATATGCCGGTTTTCTTCTCTTCATAGATCTGACAACTGGCAAAGTCGAAAGACGTGAATTAAGAGAGAATATAAGGAATATGTTCATCGGCGGCAAGGGATTTGTCGCTAAACTTCTTTATGATCTACTACCCCCAAATACTGACCCGTTTTCACCAGAAAACCCGCTAATATTTGCTGCTGGGCCGCTCAATGGTACGATCCCACCCTTTGGAAATAAGAATATAGTTGGAGGGAAATCTCCTTTAACCGGGCTATACATGGACTCCTATTTCAGTGGTGGTTTCGGAGCCGAGCTGAAGTTTGCAGGTTATGACGCTCTTGTAATAAAGGGAAGGTCTCAAAGACCAGTTTACATAATTATTGACGATAATGAGACTAAAATTCTGGATGCAACCCATGTTTGGGGAAAGACAACATATGAAACTTACAATATATTGAAGAAAGATCATGGTGACCCGACCGTTAAAGTCGTATGTATAGGACCAGCTGGAGAAAATATGGTTAGATTTGCTTGCATCGATGCGGACATTCATAGACAGGCGGGGCGGTGTGGAGGAGGAGCAATAATGGGTTCAAAAAATCTTAAGGCAATAGTTGTACGTGGCTCTGGAGAGATAGAGGTTGCGCAAGTTGATAAGCTGATTGACCTTGCAAAAGAGTTTTCTGAAGTTCTTAGGAAAACGCCTGACGCCAGCGGATACTCTGAGTACGGCACATCAATAGCTGTGTCATACGCTAATGTAGAAGGCCTCTGGCCCTATAAGAACTGGCAGGACCAAGTTTATGATGAAGCAGTAAATGAATACTCTGGCGAAGAGCAGAAGAAGAGGGTGTGGATAAAGGATAGATCTGGTTATGGATGCACAATGCTCTGTGAAAAAGTTGCAATGATAACGAGGGGCCCATTTGCTGGTAAAGTTGTTCATGGAGCCGAATATGAGACCGTAGCCATGTTGGGGGCAAACTGCGGCTTCTCAAACTTAAATGCGCTTTTACAAGCTAACCTACTCTGTGATCTCCTTGGAATTGACACTATCTCAATGGGCGCAGTTGCTTCCTTTGCTATGGAATGTTATGAAAGGGGAATTTTAACACGTGAAGATTTAGGAGGATTAGACCTAAAATTCGGCAATTATGATGCCCTGAACAAACTAATTGAAATGGTAGCCTACAGGAAAGGCATAGGGAAAATCCTAGCTGAAGGAGTGAGAATAGCTTCGCAAAAAATTGGTAAAGGATCCGAGCATTACGCAATTGAAATTAAGGGTTTAGAGACACCCGCATGGGGCGTAAGAGGAGCGCCGGCAATGGCCCTGCAATATGTAACCGTCGATAGAGGAGGATGTCACCAGCGTGGGTGGCCTATAGTCTATGAAACTGCTGGAACCGGTCCTGAAGGGCAAAAGATAGAGAGGCTTTCGACTGAGGGAAAAGCCGCCTGTTGTAAATGGGATCAGGATTATACAAGCGCCATGGGGACGCTTATTCAATGTGATTTAACAAGGTTCGGGGTCGATCCCAGCTACTTTACTAGAGCTCTATCTTACGCTATTGGTTACGAGGTAACGTTTAAAGATTTTATGGTTATTGGTGAGAGAATATGGAATCTCATTAGACTAATCAATTTAAGAGAGGGGCTCACAAGAGAGATGGAAGAGAAGCTGCCAACTCGATTTATGGAGGAACCGCTTCCCTCTGGTCCAGCAAAGGGTCACTACATGAGCAAAGAAGAATTGAGAAAAATGCTTAACGAATACTATAGAATCAGAGGCTGGGATGACAAAGGCGAGCCAAGAAAAGAAAAACTCGTTGAGCTGGGGTTAGAAAGATAGTTCTTCTTTAACTCATTACTTTTTAATGAGAGAGGATAAGTTTTTTGTACTCCTCAGGAGACAATAAATTCTTTATCTCTTGATCTAAGTTGGATGGTCGTATTATTGTTATCCAGCCTTCGTCATAAGGAGATTTATTTATGATCTCTGGGGACTCTATTAATTTTCGATTTACCTCAATGACTTCCCCTGAGAGAGGGGCGAATATTTCGGAAACAGCTTTTACTGACTCTACGGCCCCCATTGGCTCCATCTGTCTTACAATTGAACCAATCTTAGGCATTTCAACATATACGATGTCGTGAAGGCTCTTCTGGGCATAGTCAGTTATTCCGACTACAGCTTCCTTACTATCCTTAATCAGAACCCACTCATGCGTCTTAGTGTAAAGTCTATCAATACGAATTTCATATTCATCAGCCTTGATTGAGAAACCGCTACACATAATAAGTCCCCTCAAGTTAATTTAATTTAGATAAAAATTAACTTTGGCGATAATTATAAAGATTTTCCTTTAGAGTTTCCTTGACTCTCTTTTTTCATAACATAAATGGAGATTACTTATACTTAAAATCTGAACCGAAATCCTATGCGCAATTTTAGGGAACTGTGACCTTAAATTACAATTTGTAGTTTAGGGTCCAATAAGGCTCAAAATAAAGCGTAAAATAATCCCGTTACCCATCCTCAATATGAAGGGTGGGAACAATAGTAGAGACATTATGCTCGCAAATATTAGTATAAGACCCACCATGGCTATTTCCAATACGCTGTCCTTGAAGAGAAAATACAGTGCTAATCCAGCTGACAAAATAAATATAACCGCATTAGATGCCCTTTAATCTCTCAACAAGGGCATCTAATTCTGGATCCTGAATACCGAAGTGATTTATAGAGGATACATAGTTAGTGAATATATTGAAGTCGGGCGGATGCGCAACATCTATCTCTATGCCGATCTTGGCAGCATCCTCTTTAAGCTTTAAACCGAGCTCTATTCTCTGTGGACTGTAGCCGGGACACACATATTTTATTATATGCCTAAGAAAAGACAATTTTATTAGCCTATTCTTTCATTATTTAAATTTAATTATTTTATTTAGTCTCAACAGTATCGTTCAGCACGTGTTAACTAAACATATAAGAGGTCCCTTTAGATGCTTCCGCTAACTTATATAACGGGTATTTGAGTAATGAAGCACAAAATCTTCTAAATTTAGCTTTAAGACTAAGACTTTTAAGTTTATTTTTTGATCCATTTCTTTAATTTCTGAAAGACAAAATATAGAAGAAAACAAATAGTTATTAGAGCGCTGGCAGAGTATAAGTCTGTTAAAATTTTCATCTGAAAGAATCGAACAAGGTAGAATCCAGCGAGAATTGCTGTAACACCTATAATAAAGATTAGAATGGGGACAAAGAGAAAAGCAAGTATAAGCAAAATAAAAATGGGGATATCTGATGTTGACACTATCTGGCACCAGCTAACTGGAGCTTTAGGAATGAGAACATCAGCCCGCTATCTCACGATGTATTTTTTGAACTCGTTTCCGCACGGAGGACCGTGAGCTATCCACCACTCCTTCTTGTTAGTTATCATTACCCAGGAATCATATGTTATTGTCTGTTTTTTCGGCTCCAGCTGGGAATCCGGGTGTCTACAAATGGAGTTTGGATAGTTCACATGGTCCTTTAAGAAATCCATACAAACCTTTAAGTCAATTTTACCGCATTTTTGCTTTAAAAATTTGTTCATCCTGTTATGTCGTATTAATGTGTCCGGGTTTTTTCCTCCGAAAGAAAGATCTGCCCATTTTTGTTTTCTTCTCAGGGCTTCTGATATATAATGGTTGGCGTGACCTATATACCTGTCAGAATAGTAAATATCGAGGTCGCTCGGCGTGGCCTCTACATCATATATCTCTCCGTCCTCATCTCCAATAATGAAGTTGAAGCAGCCCGCCCGCTTAACTTTAATAATTATGCCTAAAGCATCCCCAATAGTTTTCTGATGCAAAATCTCAGCAATAATCGTGTAGGTCGGGACTCCGATTGTAAGTTCTAAGCGTGGAACAGAGTTCCAGCTGAGCCCTATCCCATAGGAGTTAAGCCCTGCTCCTGCTGGCATCCCCGGATAGGCATAGGCTAGATAGTTTGGGCCAGTATCTGGCTTAACATTTAGGAGGAGCGGGAACTCACCGTCTCTATAACTTATCAGATCTGCATCCCAGTTTTGGCCTATGTAGGTGTCATTTCCTAGTGTAGCTTCACCTGTTGCTGCGAAGGCTGTGCATCTTCGTTCTGTAAAACTCTGGATTTCTTCATGTAATGATATAAGTGTTATTTCTTCATAAGTTCTTCCAGATCCCTCAGCTATTCCTCTCATTTCCTCAGCAGTAATGGGACAGTACTCTTCAATGAAAGGTATATGTTTCTTCGCATGTCTTAGAGCTTGTTCTTTAGTTATTTTACCTTGAAACTCTTCATAAAACCATTCTAAAAAGCGGTCTATTGAACTCTTGCATTTAACGCCTAATTTATAGCCTATTTCGTTCATACTCCCCGACAATTCCAATGTTTGC
>JAWAXL010000029.1:0-17228 GCA_038820405.1 Bathyarchaeia archaeon | reverse complement strand
GCTTTTCCAGGAGCCTTTGACGCTGGAGGGATAGTTAACGTTGGATCCTGTGTTTCAAACTCTCATATTGCTGGTGCAGCAATAAAGATAGCGAATATATTTGCTAAGCGCAAGCTCAGAGCAAATTATGAGGAGATAGCCGACTATATACTTAACAGGGTTGGCGCCGTTGGTGTGGCTTGGGGTGCCATGTCGCAGAAGGCTGCCGCAATAGCTAGCGGTTTCTGGAGACTTGGGGTTCCAGTTATAGTTGGTCCTCATGGGCTCAAGTATAGGCGTATGCTCTTAGGCCGTAAGGATAACCCTGAAGACTGGTATGTTTATGACGCCAGAACTGGAGAAAAGGTCTATGTTGGCCCAGCTCCAGAACATTTATTCTATGCTGCTGAGACTAAGGAGGAGGCGATGGTTATGATAGCTAAGCTATGTATGAGACCAAATGATACGACTAGGGGTAGGGCGATTAAGCTCTCAAATTACATAGACCTCCACAAGCGCTTCTTTGGTACAATGCCAGATGATATACATTTATTTGTGCGCACGTTGGCTGATGTGCCGCTGACGATGCGTGAGGATGTTATAAAAGTTCTTGAGGAGAAGGGCTGGAAGGAGAACATTATACCAGATCCAACGCTTCTACCAAGGCTTGTGAAGAAGAAGGTTGGTGGATGATATGGCCGCTAGAGCCGAGCCATGGCAGACCGCCGAAATACCAGGGCCGAAGAAGGCTATGGTTATAACTAATCCACAGATAGTTGTGGCGTTAATTAAACGATCTAAGAACCCCGTTCTCATCGTTGGATCAATGGCTCCACAAATAAGGCTTAATGAAGGAGATCTGGTGGACTATTCTATTCAGATCGCTGAGGCAGCAAAAGCACCAATAGTTTCCTCACCAAATATCGTAAAGGAGTTTCTTGAGAGAAACTTTAGGAGGGTCTTTGCCATGCCCATTGTTGATATAGCAAATAGGCTTGCTGATGATGAGTGGACTGGGCTTGAGGGTAAAGGGCAGCATGATCTAGCCATGTTCCTGGGCTTCAAATACTATGTTTGCTGGCTAATCCTCTCAGGCTTAAAGCACTTTTCCAAAAATCTGAGAACCATTTCGCTAGAAATGCACTATCAGCCACATGCATTATGGTCATTCCCGAACCTATCAAAGGATGAATGGGAGAAGAGCCTTAATGCGATAATTAAAAGTTTAAAAGAGGGAAAATGATTTTTAATAAAAAAGTAGTTTGGGAGTGAAGGGGCAATATGTCAATGTTTTCTGATATCCCAGTTGGAATTGGTGAAGTATATTCTGGTGAGAGGATAAGGTGGCAGGATACCCAGGTTGAGTTCGGCGGGCTGAAGGTTCCATATAAATTTGAGCTAGTTAAGGCTCGTAAGATAGATGAGGTTGAGGATGGAAAGGTAACTATAATTGGCCCGGATATAAAAGATCTTGAGCCCCAGAAGTCATATCCACTGGGAATTTTCATTGAGGTTGCGGGGAGCCAGCTTGAGGAGGAGCTTGAGGGTGTTATAGAGCGGAGGATACATGAATACACAAACTATATTGAGGGCATGATGCACTTAAACCAGAGATATGATATACACATAAGACTTAGCAAAAGATCTTTTGAGAAGGGCTTAAATTCATTCCATGTTGTTGGGAAGATCTATCAGAGACTCTTTAAGATGGAGCTCCCAATAATCGAGAAGATACAGATAACCTTCATAACGGATCCAGAGAAAGTTAAGGAAATGTATGATTATGCGCTCAGAGAGTATGAAAAGAGAGATGCTAGAGCTAGGGGCCTAAAGGATGAGGAGGTAGATGCATTCTACGGGTGCACACTATGCCAGTCCTTCGCGCCAACACACGTCTGCATCATAACACCACAGAGGTACTCTAACTGCGGCGCCATAAGCTGGTTTGATGCAAGAGCCTCCGCGAGAATCGACCCTAAGGGACCGGTATTTAGGATAGAGAAGGGTGAAAATATAGATCCTGTGAAGGGTGAGTACACTGGTGTGGACGATATTGTCAAAATGAAGTCTGGCGGCGAGATACAGCGCGTCTGGCTATATACCGCATTTGGTTACCCACATACCTCATGTGGATGTTTTGAGGGGGTAGCGTTCTACATACCTGAGGTTGATGGTTTCGGAATAGTCCATAGGGGATTTGCTGAGAACACGCCATTAGGTCTCCCATTCTCAAAGATCGCTGACTCAACGGCTGGTGGAAGGCAGGTTGATGGCTTCCACGGAATATCAATAGAATATATGCGCTCCCCAAAGTTCCTTCAGGCAGATGGCGGCTGGGAGAGGGTCGTCTGGGTTCCCTCAGCTGTTTTAGAGAGGGTTAAGGACTTCATTCCAAAGCACCTCGTGGATAAAATAGCGACTGAGAAGGATGCTAAGACAGTAGATGAGCTCAAAAACTTCCTCATGGCTAAGGGTCACCCAATAGTTAAGAGGTGGGAGGAGAGGGCTAAGATAGAGGCTGTGGTCCCTCCAGCTGAAGAGAAGGCAGTGCCAGCAGCCGCCCCAGAGACAACTGCAGAGGCTGTGGTTCCAGTGAGCGTTGGCGCCGTTGGAGGCTTCAAAATAATCCTCAAAAATGCTAAGATTAAGGCTGAGAGAATCAAGATAATAAGGGTGAAGGAGAAGTGAGGAGATAATGGCTGAGAAAAAGAAAGAGGCTGAAGAGGGATCCCTCATAAAAATCGGCCCAAAGCTTTTAGATCTTTTAAGACAATTTGGTGAGATTGAGCTAGAAGATGTAGAGATAGAGGCTGAAGAACTAGAAATATGGATTCCAGCGGTCACAGCGGTCGCCCCACCAGCTGCGGCTCCACCCAAAGTTGTACCGCTGAAGCCCACGGAAATATTAAAGGCCGAGTTTAAGCCCCCAATCCAAACATACCAAGGAAAAATTGTTGAGGTTAAGCTTGGCGCAACGAGGAGTGAGGGGGGTACTAGGGAAAAGATCGTAAAAGTTGGCGGCTCATCAACCCCGGCATTCTATTTATTTGAGGAGAACCCGCCGAATCCGCCTGTGATATCGGCCGACATATTTGATATGGAGGTTCCGCTCCCAAGGGCCATAAAGATACACGTCCAGGACGTTATTAGCGACCCAGCTGCATGGGCTAAGCTCGCAGTAGATAAGTTTGGAGCAGACTTAATTACAGTTCACTTGGTCAGTACAGACCCCCTTAGAAAGAACGCCCCGCCAAGTGAGGCAGCAAAGACGATCGAGAATATTCTTCAGGCAGTTAAGGTTCCAATAATAGTTGGCGGTTCAGGAGACCCAAAGAAGGATGCTGAGGTCTTTAAGAAGGTTGCGGAGGTTGCTCATGGGGAGCGCGTTATGTTAAGTTCGGTAACGCTAGATATGGCTGATGCTGGCCTCCTTGGGGAGGTTGCCAATGCCGCTAGGGAGCACGGTCACGTTGTGCTAGCATTTACAGCCATGGATTTAAACCAAGCCAAAGAGCTCAACAGGAAGATCTACGATTATCTGCCCAGAGAGAGCATAATCATGGATCTAACAACGGCTGCTCTTGGATATGGATTAGAGTACTCATTCACCGTACATGAGAGGGCTAGGCTAGCGGCATTGGCAGGAGACCCAGAACTCCAACACCCAACATCCTCTGGAACAACTAATGCATGGGCTGCTAGGGAGGCATGGCTTAAGCTAGGCCCTGAATGGGAGCCTAGGGAGCTCAGGGGCCCATTATGGGAGACCATTACGGCCTTAACCCTCCTCTTAGCTGGCGTAGACATGTTTATGATGATGCATCCAGCGGCCATACGCACAGTTAAGGAGGTTATAGGGAACCTTTATAGGCGCGGTGGAGCTAAGCCTGAGGGATTATCTGATTGGGTCTCCATTAAGATATAGCCCTAGTTTGGGGAGTGGTGAAATGAGTTCGGGTGAGGCGAAGAAGGGCGTTAGAGAGATAAGTCCACTGAACGTTTACATGCTCCTCCCAAGAACTAATTGTGGGAAATGTGGCGAGAGCAATTGCATGGCTTTCGCGACAAAGCTAGTTAATAGGGAAGTTATATTAGAACTATGTAAACCGCTTATTGAGGAGGAGAAGTATAAGAATCAGTATGCTAAGCTGGAGGATCTCTTAGCGCCGCCAATTAAAGAGGTTACTATTGGCGTTGGCGAGACCGCTGTTAAGGTTGGCGGTAAACTAGTGATGTATAGGCATGAGCTTACATACACAAACCCAACTCCCATAGCCATCGATGTTACAGATGAGATGCCAGAGGAAGAGATGCTTAAGCGTATAGAGAAGATCAACAGTCTCGCATATACTTACATTGGTAAGACTATTAGACTTGATATGGTGGCGGTTAGGTCAACCTCTAATGACCCGGCGAAGTTTAAGTCGGCTGTACAGAAAGTTATGTCTATAACGAAGCTCCCATTAATATTATGCACATTTAATCCTGATGTAATGAAGGCTGGTCTTGAGATCGCGTATGACCGGAGACCACTAATATATGCTGCTACTGAACGTAACTGGAGGCAGATGGCAGACCTAGCATTAATGTATAATTGTCCATTAGCAGTCTTCGCCCCAAACAATATAACCCTACTAAAGTCGCTTGCAAATACCCTCCTAGAGTATGGTGTTGATGATCTTCTCCTAGACCCTGGGACGTTCCCGGAGGAGGGCATTGCCGATACAATCACAAACTTCACGGTGATTAGGAGAAGCGTATGCAAGTTCAGCGACAATCTATTAGGCTTCCCGCTTGTAGGAGTGCCAATGACCGTGTGGTCCATAAAAGACTTGCCCAAGGTAGTCCTTCAGTGGAAGGAGGCATGCCTAGCGGCTATGTTGATTGTTAGGTATGCTGATTTACTTATAATGCATAGCCTTGAGGGATGGGTGCTCCTACCAAACTTAATCCTAAGAGCCAATATATATACTGATCCAAGGAAGCCAGTAGCTGTTGAGCCTGGGCTAAGAGTCTTCGGCAGCCCAGATGAAAACTCTCCAGTCCTAATAACATCAAATTATGCATTAACATTCTTCACAGTCCAGTCTGATATTGAATCCGCCGGGATAAGTTGCTACCTCATAGTGGTTGACTCTGAGGGATATGCTGTGGAGAGTGCAGTTGCTGGGAGGAAGATGACAGCGCAGACAATTGCAGATGCGCTTAAATCCTCTGGAGTAGAAGGTAAGGTTAAGCATAGATGCCTTATAATTCCCGGATTGGCTGCTAGATTAAGCGGTGAGATAGAGGAGATAACTGGCTGGAAAATCCTAGTCGGGCCGAGGGATTCATCCTTCATACAGGTCTTCCTAAAAGATAATTGGCCTCTAAAAACTTCCTGAAAGCTTTTTCTCCTACTCTTTTACTATCTTTATATTAAGGGAGATTTAGAATTGAAGATAATTGTCTCGATGGGTAGAGGTGGAACTGGTAAGACGAGCTTCGTAGCCCTGACCATGAAATATTTTATTGAAAAGGGCGTATCCCCAATCCTCCTTATAGATGCTGACCCGGACCAGAGCTTAGCGGATGTTTTAGGAGTGGATTTTGAGGGCGAGGGCAGAAAGACTATTTCGGAGCTCCTCGTTGAGACTTTCATTGAGAGTGGAGGTACACTTGTCGGGGTCCCACCCTCAGAGAGGATGGAGAGCAAGATTTGGGAGAAGGGCTTATATGAGGGGGAACACTTCGACCTAATTGCAATAGGACCAAAGTGGGTTGAGGGCTGCTACTGCTTACCAAACGAGGCCCTAAAAGCCGCTCTTGGAAACCTCATTAAAAACTACAAGTATATTGTTATTGATACTCCGGCTGGTCTAGAGCACCTAAACAGGAGAATAACTACGAGGGTTAATGATATATTCGACCTAATAGATCCCTCAACTAAGTCTTTTGAGCATGTGGCCAGAGCATACAGGATAGCAAGGGAAGTCAACATAAAATTTGATAATTTTTATGTTGTTGGCGGCTTCAGATTTTCGAAGAATCTTGGGGGAAGAGTTGAGCAGGAATTAGGCTTAAAGTTTCTTGGGAAGATTGCCTTTGACAAAAATGTTGAAGATTTCGTTCTCTCTGGAAAATCCCTTCTCAAGATCCCTGAGAATTCCCCGGCATACCGCTCAGTTAAGGAAATACTATCTAAAGCTGGATATTAGCTAAAAAGGTATTGAGAGATCTCAAAATGGATAAGCCAGAGAACATGGATATTTTCCAGATGTTATTAGAAAGTTCAAAGAAAGTGAGACAGAGACATGAGGTTTTGGAATCCCTTGGAGTAAAGGAGTATTTTGTTAATGGAGACATCGAGATAGATAAGAAGACTTGTAGGGGTGTGGATTGCCAGCTCTGCATTAAGGTCTGCCCAACAAATGCTCTCTACTGGGGCTACGGTCAGGTAAATATAATCAAAGATTTATGCATACATTGTACAGCCTGCGTCCTAGTATGTATGGTTGATGATTGTATCAAAATTGTCAGGAAGAGACCTAATAATAAGATTGAATCATTCAGTAATCCCAGACAAGTTTTTAGGCTTCTACAGTCAATTGGTTCTGGAAAACGTCTCGATATAGTGAACCGTATTTTCCAGCCGAGAAGAACCTAGTAGGGGAGATCCTCTTGAAGATCGTTGTTGCTGGTAAGGGTGGGGTTGGAAAAACTTTCGTTGCTGGAACCCTGAGCCGAATATATGCCCGTATGGGTCTTAACGTCCTGGCAATAGATGCTGATCCAGCCATGAACCTCGCCTACGCCCTAGGCATACCGCAGGAAAAATCATCGAGAATAGTTCCCATAGCGGAGAATAGTTCTCTGATAGAGGAGCGGACTGGGGCTAAATCTGGATCAGGTTTTGGTCTGCTTTTTAGTCTAACTCCAACTGTAGATGATATAGCCGACAGGTATGGCGTTACTGGGCCAGATGACGTTAAGCTCCTCGTTATGGGCACAGTGAGGTCTGGTGGATCTGGCTGTACATGTCCAGCTAACTCGCTTCTAAGCGCATTAATTAGACACGTAACTTTAAGGAGGGGCGACATAGTAATAATGGATGCTGAGGCTGGCCTAGAGCACTTGGGCAGAGCCACAGCAAAGGGCTTTGATGCATTAATATGTATTGTTGAACCGAGCGCCCCGTCAATTGAAACCAGCATAAAAATCAGGAAGCTGGCTAGCGATATAAACATTAGGAATATTATTTTTGTTGGAAATAAAGTCTCAGACTCGATCGAAGAGGAGTACATTAGAAGGGAGCTGATCAAACTCTCTCTAAATCTTTTTCATGTAATCCCCTTTGATCAAAGTGTTATTAATGCTGGAAGGAGTCATGCTGCGCCAATAGATTACTCGCCATCTTCACCAGCAATCCTAGCAATAAAAGATCTCGCTTATAAAATTATAGCAGAATTTTCCAGTCGCATAAAGCCATGAGAATCAAATAATTATTATCTTGCTTGAAGATAAAACATTAATTATTAATTACTCTGAAACATTAGTTATATTGGCGACTATTTTGGGCATAGAAGGCTTAAACAAGATTTTTAACCCCAGAAGAATTGCTGTTATCGGCGCAAGTAATAGAGAGTGGTCAGTTGGGTATAAACTGTTTAGAAACCTCATTGGTTTTAGGGGTTTTATTTACCCAGTTAATCCTTTTAGTCAGAGCATTCAAGGTGTTACTGCTTACCCCAGTATTAAGAAAATTCCTTGGCAGATAGACCTAGCCATAATAGCTACGCCAGCTCATGTTGTTCCCGAGCTTGTGGAGGAGTGCGGTGAGACTGGAGTAACCGGGGTAATAATCGTTTCATCCGGGTTTAGAGAGACTGGCCTTAGCGGCAGGGCCCTTGAGGAGGAGATTAGGAGAATAAAATCTAGGTTCGGCTTGAGGATAATAGGGCCTAACTGTTTAGGGATTCTACATCCCAGTATAAAATTAAATGCTACATTTGCTAATAGGATGGCTAAGCCTGGCCACATAACATTCATATCACAGAGCGGCGCCATATGCGCCTCGGTACTCGATTGGGCTGAGGCAGCAAATGTGGGGTTTAGTGCAGTAGTATCGCTTGGCAATACAATAGATGTAGACTTTGCAGACCTCATAGACTACTTCGGCATAGATCCAGAAACTAGGAGCATAATACTCTTTATAGAGTCCATAAATGATCCCGGAAAGTTCTTAAGTGCCGCTAGAAGGTTTGCTGCAACAAAGCCTATAATAGCCATTAAGGCTGGCAAGACTATGGAGGGTATAAGGGCAGCATTTTTGCATACAGGTGCAATTGCTAGTGATGACCTCCTATATGACGCCCTATTCTCCAGAGCAGGTGTAGTTCGAGTTGAGACGATCTCTGACCTATTCTGCTGCTCAGAGACCTTAGCCACACAACCCTTACCAAAAGTCCCAGACTTAACAATAATAACTAACGCTGGGGGCGCTGGTGTGATTGCCACTGATACCCTCATTTTGAGGGGTGGGAGACTAGCGAGGCTAAGTGAAAAGACACTTAAAGAACTTGACAAGGTACTGCCATATTATTGGAGCAGGTCTAACCCAGTAGATATAGGCGAGGATGCAACCGTTGAGATGTTTAGAAAAGCTGCCGAGATATATCTTAAAGATCCAAATGCGGGCGGCTTCCTAATAATATATACCCCCATTGGAGGAGCTGATCCGAAAGAGACTGCCGAGACTATAGTTGATGTTTTTAGGGGATCTAAAAAGCCAGTTCTCACATGCTGGCTTGGTGAGAAGGAAGTTCGTGAGGCTAGAGAGATACTTAGAAGGAATAAGATACCAACATATTTAACCCCGGAGGAGGCTGTAATATCATTCTTAAATATGTACCAGTATGCTAAGAATATCGAGCTGCTCTACGAAGTTCCAGAAGAAGTGAAGTTAAGCCCGCCAAGCAATAAAGAGCGCCTAAAAGATTTAATTAAACGCGTACTGGATGAGAGAAGATTTATTCTTACGGAGTTTGAATCTAAGGAGATTCTTAGGGAGTATGGGATACCTGTCTCTGAAACGTACATTGCGAGGAGTCCTGATGAAGCTGCGGAAATAGTCTCTAAAATAGGTTTTCCTGTAGCCATGAAGGTTCTCTCACCAGATATAACGCATAAGATGGATGCGGGCGGTGTCATTCTAAACATTTATAGCGAGGCTCAGGCAAGAAACTGCTTCCTACAAATAATTGAGAATGTTAAGTCCCGCTATCCGAACGCCAGAATCTACGGCGTTACAGTACAACCAATGCGACCAGGAGAATACGAGGTTATTATTGGATCTAAAAGGGATCCAATTTTCGGATCTTTCATAGTATTTGGGAGTGGTGGAGCTAATGTTGAGGTCTTTAGGGATATTGCCATAGGCTTTCCGCCACTAAATCGGGCTCTAGCGAGGAGGATGATTGAGCGGACAAAAATATATGAAGCCTTATCTAAAGGATTTAAAGGTTTATCCTTAGCCAATCTTAGGCTAATTGAGGAGACCTTAGTAAAGTTCTCTCAGCTAATAATAGACTTCCCGGAGATATCTGAGATAGAAATTAACCCGCTAGCCATAACGTCTAATGACGTCATAGCTTTAGATGCGAGAGTGATAATTGATTTAGAAAAGGCTAAGGTTGAGCCTAAACCATATGAGCATCTCATCATAAGACCATACCCAACTAAATATGTATCCGAATGTATGTTGCATGATGGAACTAAGGTTACACTTAGACCAGCTAAGCTGGAAGACGAGCCATTGCTCATAGAATTATTTAAAACCTTCTCAGCGGAGACGATAAGGCTAAGGTTCTTCCGTGCACTAAAAGAAGTAAATCATTATGGTATCGTAAGATATTGCAATATTGATTATCTCCGTGAGATGGCAATTGTTGCGGAGGTGGATGTGGAAGGTAGGAGACGCCTGATAGGTATAGCAAACCTTATCGTTCAGCCAGATGGGAAGAGCAGTGAAATATCAGTTGTCGTTGGGGATCCATGGCAGAATAAAGGCTTAGGATCAATATTAATAGACTACCTAATAGAAATTGGCAGAGACATGAGTCAGAAGAAGCTCTTTGGAGAGTTCCTTGCCGATAATAGAAAGATATTTTATATTCTACAGAAGAGAGGATTTAATATAAAAAGGGTGGATGAAGAAACATATCTTGCTGTGCTTAACCTTTAAGTATCTCTGGAATAATTTTCTCTTCAACTATCCTCTTCATATCTAATAGGGCCACGCTGGCCTTTAATTGCTCTCTCTTAAGGCATGAAATGTAGAGTTCCTTATCAAATCTCACAAACCCATCTATATTTAAACCTATCCTATGAGCTTCTTTAATGATGAGATCTCTTACATCATCAGAAACCTTATTAGCTATGGTCCAGAACTTTTTCTCCAGTTTATCAGCCACCCTTTTAAGCATTAATGCAAGTTCAAGCGACTCTGCGGTTGGATCGACGACTCCAAGGATTCCGTCTGAGGCCTCCTCAATCCTCCTACCGATGTGCTCTATACCAGCATCAGTATCAATTATCACGATCTCATCCCTCTCTAGGCTTAAGTTTCCAAGCAGACTCTTAGTTAATATGTTGAAGGGACATGCACAGCCCTCGCCATACTCCCTAACCTTACCTATAATTATGAGACCTATCCCCTCTCAAGATGTCGCCACATACTCATTTGAGAGTAAGTTCAGCTTTATTCTCCCTCTAGCCGTAGAAAGGGCTTTTAAGAAATCTGGCACCATCCTCTCGAAATCTTCCTCTTCCCTCTTTCCCCCAACATATTCAATTAGTGACCTCGGTGGGTCAACTCCTAAGAGGGTTGGCAGGAGCGAATTTGATTCGTCTGAATCGATTATGTAGACCTTAAACTTCTTTAAGAGAACCTTAGCCATTAATATTGATAGGTCTGTCTTACTAGTTCCACCCTTACCACAAACCATAATTTTCATAGCCATAATTGCCACCATTAGCTTTAGACATCGAGATTCTCCTCAATCCTAAACACGAGTATCGAATTTAGGGCATCGATCATTAGGAGATTTACGCCAGATAGTGTTTTCTCCACACCATCCACATCGTGTATTTTAAAGATCCTGCCATCTAAGGATACATAAGCTACGTTCCCAGCGATAAGAGTCCTCTCACCGCTTCTTGCATCTTCAACATAAACCTTTAGGAGACACAATTGCAGCACCATCCTATTAAAAAGGTAAATTTATAGATGCCCGCCAATTTCTCTTACTTGATATTATATGAGCGTATCTATATGTAGAGAGATAATTGAGTACCTTAAGAGAGTTCCGAATCCTTCTGAGAATGATGTTCAGATAGCCAAGATTAGGGTGGCAGAAAAATATGGTTTAAGCGCAATACCGCCGAACTCCGAGATAATCAAGTACTTAAGAGCCGATGAGAAACCAATTCTACTTAAGATTTTGAGAAGAAAGGTTGTGAGAAGTATCTCTGGAGTAACAATTATTGCCGTCATGACTAAGCCAAGCCCCTGCCCACAGAAGGAGCCATGCGCATATTGTCCAGGTGGGCCCACCTACGGCGTCCCTCAGAGCTATACTGGACGCGAACCAGCCACCATGAGGGGTCTACAATTCAACTTCGACCCATACAGCCAGGTTAAGCATAGGATTGAGCAGCTCGAATCCATTGGGCATACTGTAGATAAAATTGAATTGATAGTTATGGGCGGAACCTTTCCAGCAATGCCAGTAGATTACCAAATAAACTTCATTAAGGAATGTCTTGATGCGATAACTGGAGTTCGCTCAGCTTCCCTTGAAGAGGCTAAGAGGAATGCTGAGGTCAGCTCTAGGAGGAACGTTGGCATAACTATTGAAACCCGCCCCGATTGGTGTAAGGAGCCGCATGTTGACCTAATGCTATTATATGGCGCCACACGTGTGGAGATAGGCGTACAAAACATTTATGACGATATATACGCCATCGTAAACAGGGGGCACACGGTTAAGGATGTTATAGAGGCAACTAGGATAGCTAAGGATGCAGGTCTTAAGGTAGTCTACCATATGATGCCCGGCCTACCACAATCAGACTTTAATAGGGATCTAGAGTCCTTTAAGAGAATATTTACGGATCCAGACTTTAAGCCAGATATGCTTAAGATATATCCTTGTCTCGTGGTTAAGGGGACTAAGGTTTATGACTGGTGGATTAAGGGTCTATATAAACCATACACAACCAAGGAGGCTGCTAGGCTGATAGCCGAGGTTAAGAAGATTATTCCAGAGTGGGTTAGAATAATGCGTATTCAGAGAGATATACCAGCCTACATGATCGAGGCAGGACCTAGAAGTAGCAACCTAAGGGAAATGGCCCTTGAAATGCTTAGGAAGGAGGGCTTAAGGTGTAGGTGTATAAGATGCTGCGAGGTCGGCCACAGGTGGCTTAAGGATCACGTCAAGCCCGACCCAGATAAAGTCGAGGTAATAGTCAGGAGATATGAGGCGTCTATGGGGAAGGAGTTCTTCATATCAGCCGAGGACCCCATAAACGATGTCCTTATAGGCTACTTAAGGCTAAGGATCCCCTCTGAATTAGCCCATAGACCAGAAATAGCTGGCAGAAACGCTGCAATAATAAGGGAGCTACGCATTCTGGGCCCCCTCGTGCCAGTGGGAAAGCGCCCAACAGAAGAGTGCCAACATAGGGGGTTTGGTAAAGTTCTGCTTAAGAAGGCTGAGGAGATAAGCTCTGACATGGGATGTAAAAAGATTCTGATCACAAGCGCCCTTGGAACGAAAAGATATTATATGCGCCTTGGCTACAATTACGATGGTCCGTACATGAGCAAAAGCCTATGAGATTAATCTTTAAAGATCTTTGAAGCGTTATCATATGAGAGGATAAAACTTAAGCAGGTGCGCACAAATGATAAAGCCATTAGATAAGTTTGAGAAGATAAGTGAGATGGCCCGCAGGAGGGGCTTCTTCTGGCCATCATATGAAATATATGGCGGCGTCAGCGGCTTCATATGCTGGGGGCCACTTGGAGCGCTTCTGAAGCGTAAGATAGAGGATAAGTTTAGGGATATATTCCTAAGACGTTTAAACTTCTATGAAATTGAAACCCCAATAATAGCTCCAGAACGAGTCTTTAAAGCTTCTGGACACATAGAACACTTTAAGGAACCGATGGTCGAGTGTAGCTCATGTAAGAGGAAATTTAGAGCGGATCACCTCTTCCAAGAGGTTGCTGGGTTAAGGCCAGAGGAAACTGAAAGGATGGGGTTAGAGGAGATTGAGAAGAGAATTGTGGAGCATAACGTTAAGTGTCCCGACTGCGGCGGATCCCTATCAAATCCAAAATACTTTCTAACGATGTTCCAGACAACTATTGGACCATATTCTGAGAACATCGGTTATGGTCGCCCTGAGGCAGCTCAGGGAATATTTGCTGAGTTTAAGCGTCTATATGAGCAGGTTAGAGAGCGGTTGCCAATAGGCTTCGCCCAAATAGGGCATGCGCTAAGAAACGAAATATCTCCTAGACAGGGGCCGATAAGGCTTAGGGAGTTTACAATAATCGACCTAGAGTTCTTCTTTGATCCTGAAAACCCAAAATGTCATCTCTTGAATGAGATTGCTGATGAGAAGTTAAGGCTAATTTTGGCGGAAAATAGACTCAAAGGTGATGAGAAACCAGTGGAACTTACAGTTAAGGAGATTGTTAATAAAGGCTATGTTATAGTTGAGTGGCTTGCCTTCTTTATGGCTCTAGCTAAGCGTCTCGCCTTAAGCATAGGCATACCTGAAGATAAGCAGTATTTTATAGAGAAGCATCCGTGGGAGAGAGCACATTATTCAGCTCAGGGCTTTGATCAGGAGGTCTATCTTGAGCGCTGGGGCTGGGTTGAAGTGGCTGGATTCAATTATAGGACAGACTACGACCTAAGTGGACACATGAGGGAGAGCGGCATAGATATGAGAGTCTTTAAGCAAAGTATCGAGGAAATCACGCATATCGAAGCTAAGATAAAACCGAAAATAAATAATATTAAAGAGGATTTTGCTGATAAGGCCCCAGATGTTATAAAGATGCTACAAAATGTTAATCCAGAGCTTCTTCTTCAGACCTTTAAGGAAAGAGGCTTCTATGACTTGGATAACTTAAGAATTACACCGAGACATGTTGAGATTGTTAAAGTGAAGGTTAGAGAGAAGGGTAGGCGCTTTATACCACATGTTATCGAACCGAGCTTCGGCTCAGACCGCCTAGCTTATGCCGCCTTAGAGTACGCTTATACAGTTAAGGATGACAGGGTTATTCTAATGCTACCTAGAGATATTGCTCCAATACAACTGGCTGTGCTCCCCCTAGTTAATAAGAATGGGCTGCCAGAGAAGGCTAAGGAAGTGTATAATCTCCTCCTCAGTGAGGGCTTTTATGTTGAGTATGATGAATCAGGATACATTGGGAGAAGGTACGCACGTTTTGACGAGATTGGCGTACCACTCTGCATAACAATTGATTATCAAACATTGAAAGATGATACAGTAACAATACGTGATAGAGATACTTGGAGGCAGGTTAGAACGCAAATAAGGGATCTATCGCATTTATTACATAAGTACTTCCGTTACAAAATCAACTTTGAAGATTTAGGCGTACCATATAGGTAGATTTTTAAACATTACTAAGTAAATTTCTAATAGGAGATTAAGGGGCCTTAAAGGAGGAAAAGGGTTAGTAGTGGTCTTCCCAATAGAAACTGAACCACGTGTTAAGAGGAGAGCTTTAGCCCTTTGCCAAGAACATTTAAGAAAGGTCGTTGATGTTGCTAGAAAAACTGCGCAGATGGTTGACGCATTTGTTGCAGGAAATGCTAATTCTACAGTACAATTATATGATGAAATACAAAAGCTAAGTGAGGAAGTTGCATCTTCAAAACGAATGGTTACGCAGGAGCTTACTGAAGTGGGCGCCATACTAATTAACCGCGAAGACTTTTTAAGATTTATCTTTGTGACTAGCGAGGTCTCCGAGCTTTGTAAAGGAGTCTCCTTCAGGGTTCTAGCAGTAGTCGAGCATAAATGGAGCATCCCACAAGATATTAAGAGGGGGTTATTAGAGCTCTCAAGCGCAATGCTTAATGCTATGATGAAGCTTAGGGATATGACATTTGCTCTAAATTATGGTTCACCACAAGTATCTGAAAAAGCTAAAGAAGTTGAGCAGGTAGAGAAGGAGGTCGATAATCTCTATAGAAGACTTGAGATCACCCTTCTAGAGCAAAACGTGAATTTACCTAAGATTCTTCTTATAAGAGACATTATACGCTTCCTTGAAGACATTACTGATAAAATTGAGGATGCATCAGATAATGCTAGAATACTCGCTCTCTCTCTTTAGGAGCGTATGCAATAGAATGGGGCGCAGAAGAAGGATTGAAGCAGAATTTATAGAGAACTTTTTAGTGGTATGGGATTCTGAGGATGGAACAGAGCTCTATAAAATAGGCTTTTATGGAAAACCCCTTGGAATACCAAAGCTAAAGGGCCCAGACTTTAATGCCCCACTAATCCTAGACCTAATGGAGGGCCTATACCTCCTTGAAAAGGGTATAGTTAACGTTTACGAGGGCAAAAATAAAACCAAAGTTAACGCAAGAGAATTGAGGAGAAGAGCCAAGCAAATTTACGAAAACTTTGATTTAAAGTATACCGTGTATAAGGATTTGAGGGACAAGGGACTTATAGTTACGCCAGGCGTTAAGTTTGGGTGTGACTTCGCGGTCTATAAAATCGGCCCTGGACTTGAGCATGCACCATACGTGGTCTCGGTCAAGAGCAAAAAGGATGAGATAACACCAACGGAGATAGTTAAGGCTGGTAGACTCGCAACGAGTGTTAGAAAGCGCTTTATAGTAGCCGTTCCAGACCTAGAGAAGGGTAAGGTTGAATATCTGATATTTAAGTGGTTTAAGGCGTAACCTAATAGAAAATTATTATTGGGATAAATTAGAATCCGAACTCCCCATCATTTCACAAGATAAAGGTTGGATTGTATCAGTCACGGGTAATAACATAATTTCTATGTTAAAATGATTCTCCTTCCGTAATTGAACGTTCATGCCTTTTCTGTCTTCTCTATGATTTTAACATTTATCTGCAGGGTATCCTCAGTTATCATATTTCCTCTAACAGTCTTTCTTCTTCTTTCGCCTTTATCCCTTGGCTTAAAACCGGGTCCACCGCTGAGTAAAACCCTGGTCTTGACTCCTCCATGCACGTCTGGTCTCATCGGGAATCCATCCTTATCACTCCCGCCAGTTATTAAGAGTTTTACCCCAGGCATGCCGATCACCGATCCATCGATCGTATCCCCTATCCTCTTACCTATAAATGGGATTGCTCTAGGTCCCTCAACCTCAATAGACTTAGCTTTACCGGTCTTTGGATCGGATACAGTCACCTTAAACTTAGCCACCTTATAGTCCTCCCTCTTAAACGAAACTCAATAACTTTAAAGCATATAAATTATTCGCATTTTGGAGAAGTCTCCTATACAGAGCAATAATTTCAGCTAATTTCAGAACTAGGATTGCTGGGTATACTACTATAATTGCTGGGGGTCGCGGGTAAACTACCTCCTCCCTAACTTCGCGTTCCATTACGTCCTCTTCATAAATGTAAAACTCCCTAGACTCAAGAAACTCCTTTATGGATCTTGTCTCAGAGACGTAATCAGTCACTATTATATTGGCATAGTGAAATGTATAGTGCTCTATTACCGCTGAATGTACTATTGCACTTAAGGGGTCTCGTCTTAAATCAGCGGTTACGTACGTTAAGTCTACTGGAAGCCAGCCCCACGGTGGAACGTAGACCATTGCCCAGCCATGCCAGCCAACACCCATCTCCCTGATGAGTAGGCGCCCAGACCACTGCGTATAATCATTCTTAACCCATGGCATATATATGCAGCCCACCTGGAGATATGCTGGTATGCCAACTGCCCGACATAAGGCTATTAGCAAGTTAGCTTGGTCATCACAGTCGCCCATCTGCTGACTAAGAGTTTCATTAGGGTATCTTGGAACCTCTGATGTTGCGTACCGCATGTTCTCAGCTATCCACGTGATGAACTTCTTTAAAATTATTAAAACTCTCTTTTCGCCGCCAGCTACCCTACGTGCTACTTCTCCAAGCATGCTTGTATTAAAGTGCCA
>JAWAXL010000028.1:0-17795 GCA_038820405.1 Bathyarchaeia archaeon | reverse complement strand
CGACATTAAAGGTATATGCTGCCAATGCCTACTCAACCATAGATTACACGGTGAGCTACCAGCATGCTATTTTCCGCCGGAAGTTGAGCGGACATATGATAGATCGATAAGAAGATTCATACAAGTGCATAAAGGTAGATAAAACGCTCTTTTAGAACAATCTCATTTAAGGGTGAATGGCATGAGGAGAAGGCGTGCAGCCCTACATACAATCACCATAATCCTCGTTTTATTTATTGGGCTGGCACTTGGGAACCTTCTAGGCGAGTCTAGGTTGATGGAGAAAATAGAAGAGATTCAAGAGGAAAATGTAAATTTTGAGGAGGTGGCTTGAGGGAAACATAACAGCGTATGAAGATCAAATTGATTTTCTCAGGAGTCAGCTTGAAATTGAGGTTTTTGGGAATATACTTCTCTCCAAGGGGTGGTTGCGCCCAGGCAATAATTAGTCTAATAGAACCTGCAAACAAATCTATCCATGTGCTTATATACAGTTTTACACTTGATTCTATCGGAGATGCTCTCATCGCCGCTTATGAACGTGGGGTTGATGTAAAGGTTGTCTTCGAGAAGGACCAAATCGCTAGATATAGCAAGTACTGGAGGCTTAGGGGGCAGGTGTGCCAGTACGCAATGATACAAATCCCAACTCGATGCATAATAAAGTTATGATAGTTGACTCAGAGATAGTAGTCACTGGAAGCTACAATTGGTCGGAGAGTGCTGAGGAAAGAAATGATGAGAACATAATTATTATAAAGAGTGGAAGGATTGCTGAGGAGTATGAGAGGATATTTGAAGGAATCTGGTCAAGAGGTATTGGCTGAGTCCTCTATTGTGCTATGATGCCCAGAAGGATTGGCTCCTCCTCATTATCTTAATGAGCTCCTCTAGAGCTTCTACCTCATCCTCACTCAGCTTATCCCTAAATCTAGTTCTTAGCATTTTTACGTGGCTCTCCGGAACATAAACATAAAGTATGTCACCCTCATTGAAGTGTCTTCCCACGATTGGCTTATCAATTGATATTGCCACCTGCTTCCCCCTCTCGGCATATGATATAGGTGTACCCTTATCCTGAATCTGAAGTATCTCGCCTATCTCCCTTCCCTCAGCAGTTATAAGTGGCACCTTAGGCTTAATCCTGCCAGCCAGAACCTCGACGCCAACTATAGCTGGCTTAGACCTTCTAAACACGAACCCTGGTAGAACCCTTATCTTAGCTGGCCTAATCAGCTTCTCCAGCTCACCCCTCTCACGCTTCTCCTTCTCCTCCCTCATCCATCTCAGGTAGTCATCAATTAAATGGTAAATGACGTTATGCCAGAATATAGGAATATTATGTGCCTTAGCTTCTTCATTAGCATCTTGGAGAACTTTAACGTTAAATGCTAAGACGACACCGTAAAGTGGTTCCTTCTCCCTAACAATGAGGGCCTCTCTTACATCCCTCTTTGAGACATCGCCCACATCCGCCAACCTTATTGGCACATTATTTCTTACGAGACTCTCAGCTATGGCTTCCAGGGAGCCGAGGGCATCAGCTTTCAGGACAACACCATCGATGCCAGTGAAGATTTTAATGCGCTCAACCTCCTCTGAGACCTCTTTAACATATTCCTCAATCCTATCCTCCGATGGAACAACATAGATTGGTGCTCCTGCAATAGCATCCTCAAGATTCGGAGCAACAATTTTAACCCCAGCTGCTGCTGGGACCTCATTAACTGAAGAGAATTTCTCACGTGGGTCTCTTATCTCATCAAGCGGTTTTGGCATGAGGATCGCCCGGACATTCGTAATTATGGGCTTCTCTCTCCCACCAAGAACTATTATGTTGCCCCTCTTTAGAATGCCATCATAAATTATTGCGTTTATTGTTACCCCTAGCCCCGGCTCCTCCCTAACTTCTAGCACAGCGCCCTTTGCGGGACCGCTTGTAACAGTTAGTCTCTTCCTAAGATACTGCTGGGTCAAGCCTACTAGCACAGCTATTAGATCTGGTATTCCCTCACCAGTCTTAGCGCTCAATGGAATAAGCGCAACTGTCCTGGTGAAATCCCTTATCTTATCAAATCTATCAGCCCTAAATGATAGCTCAGAGAATTTTCCAATAATCCTATAGAGGTGCTCATCAAGCAGCTGCTTAACGAGAGTCTCCTGCATCTTATAAGATTCTAGGAAGGGCGCATTTAGAATTGGTTTCCACCCGGGTATTCTATCAATCTTATTTACTGCAACGAGGAATGGTGTCTTCCTAGCCTTTAATATCTCTATAACTTCATATGTCTGGACCTCAAACCCCTTCAAAACGTCTACAACTAGTATAGCTATGTCCGCTATGCTGCCTCCCCTGCGCCTAAGGTTGGCAAAAGCCTCATGCCCCGGCGTGTCAATAACTAAGAGACCGGGTACATGAATTTCACCACCAATCTTCCTTAGGAATGGGCCAGCTATCTCCTTAAGGGTCTCTATTGGGAAGAAGCTGGCACCAATATGCTGTGTCATCCCACCGACTTCACGAGCCTGAACGCTCGTCTTCCTAATCTGATCTAGAAGAGTTGTCTTACCAACATCTACATGTCCAAGAACACAAACAATTGGCTGTCTAATATACTCTGCCAACCTAAACCACTCTCATGTTGACTACTAATAACCTCTATCTTTTATCCTTCAGTCCTTAGCAAATTAAGAGATCAAAAAGAGTATATAAATAAATTCTTGTCAGCTAAGAATTTTCTTTAAATCTACATGAGTCTTAACTAGGTCTATGATGGTTTTTATTCTTCTGACATCTTTAGGCTTTATCCTACCAATCATCCTCTGGACATATTGTAGGGTTGTATAAGTATCATATGGAACGAGTATCAATGGAACTTTAAGTTGATCTGCCTTTGGGAAAACTTTAACGCTTGGATAGAGGTTTCCAGTCAATATTATTGCCGATACGCCTGCTTCAAGGGCTGTTAAAATTATATCTGCCCGATCGCCGCCAGTTATCACAACCTCGTTTAGGGTTCTGCGAAAGTATTTTATTGCGCTTTCCGGAGTCATTACTCCTATAAGGATCTCTTCAACAATATTATCTAATCCATCCTTCCCCGCTAAGACTCTACCTCCTATAAAGTCACATATCTCCCTAACAGTTGAGGCTTTAAGCACAATATCCTCTGGGATAACCCCCAGCACACTAATCCCCTGTCTTTTAATGAATTGCCTGATGATGCCTTTAAATCGCTCAATCCTGTCCTTTGGGGCTCTATTAAATATTACGCCAGAAAGCCTAGTCCCCCATCGTATGCAGTTATCCTGAACCTGAAGTACATTGTCAATAGTGAAGTCGTTTTCTGCTCTCTCAATCAATATTATGTCTGCATTCAACTCCCCCGCAACCCTTGGGGCTGGGCATCCTATAAAGGAGCCGATCATAAAGTTATGGGGGCTCTTAATTAATACAACGTCAGATTTTTCCGAGATCTTCTTATAAGCACCTTTAATCTTTTCCATAAACACTTCAAAATTACCGCCTTCTGTGAAATCCTCGAGAAATCCATCTTCCTTGAGAAGAATGGGGCATATAATATCTTCAGCATACTCTAGCTTCAGCATATGCTTCATAATTTCAATGTCTTCGTCGTGGAATTCTCTTCCGCATGTTAATGAACTGCTTATTCCTATTGGCTTAAAGTATCCTACCTTTAATCCCCTTTCCATTAATATTGATGCCAAGGCTATGGTTATAGCGCTCTTGCCCGAAAGCTCTTCTGTGGAGACCAAATAAATAGGCTTTCTAATCATCCTCCCTCACCACTATTATTCATTAACTATATTTTTATAATTATTCTTACATCAACTCCAAGGCAGCCCTCACCGCTCTCATAAACAAATAGTGGGTTGACCTCCATCTCTGCAATCTCCTCAAATTGAGTCATTACTTGTGACACTTTAAGAATAACGTCTATTATGGAATTCATGTCTGAAGGCATCTCGCCTCTAACCCCTCTGAGAAGAACATAAGTCCTTGTCTCTTCAATCATTCTGGCCGCCTCAGCCTTAGTTAGTGGGCAAAGACGATAGGAAACATCCCTTAAGAAGTCAACATAGATCCCACCTAAACCAAACATTATCAGCGGGCCGAACTGCGGATCCCTAACGGCGCCGACGATAACTTCCCTACCTCGCGGCGCCATTCTTCTGCACCAATACGCCTAATATTTTAGCACGCGGCATAATTGTCCTCACCCTCCTAACAAGAAGCTCATAGGTTTCCTCCGCCTCAGCCCTATTTTTAACTCCGAGAACAACACCACCAATGTCCGTTTTGTGTAGAATGTCGGGTGAAATTATCTTCATCGCCAAGGGATAACCCACCTCGTCGGCGAGTCTACCAGCTTCCTCCCTGCTCCTAGCAACAGCAGCCTTTGGCATCGGTATGCCAGCTGCCTCAGCAATTATCATAGCCTCATCTATTGTAAGAGTCGACCGCCCCTCGGATTTCACGCGTTGAATAATCTTCCAAATTTTGTTAACATCTATTTCTATTTGTGGGATCTCTTCCTCAATGGGGGAGTTAAGTATTAAAGTGTATTCATACATAACCTTTAAAGCATAGGCTGCCTGTTCTGGAAAGGCATAATTTGGTATCCCATTCTTTTTAAGCATTCTAATTACCTCTGAATTTTCCTCGATTCCTAAGAATGATGTAAGGATTGGTTTACTTGAAAGTCTCCTGATCTCAACTAACATCTTAGCAAATTTTTCTGGGGCTGCTACCGCCTGCGGAACGAAGATAGCGATTATTCCATCAATGTTATTGCTTCTTAAGCCAGCTTTAACCACCATACCATAGCGTTTTTCATCGGCATCGCCTAAAACATCTATTGGATTGCTTAGGCTAGCATGTGGAGGTATACTTTTATGGAGTTCTTCTATAATATTATGTTCAAGAGGCGGTAGATCCAAGCCAACTTTCTCGCATACGCTTCTGTAGCTTAGGGGTTTCGGTAGACGTTACGAAAACCGCTGCAGAGAAAGCTAAAATAACCATTGCTCAAGTTAATAGGAGGATGCCGAGAGTTTTAGGTGATAGCTTTATACATGTGAGGGATATAGATATAATCGTTGAACATGATGAACCAATACTTGAGATGCCACGCTTCGAGCCTGACATAGTTTCGGAGCGCATTGCAAAGTACGTTTCTGATCTAATTGAGAATGAGTCAACTCTGCAGATTGGCATAGGCACAATACCTGATGCTATCCTAAATTATCTAACAGATAAAAAGGATCTTGGAATACACACGGAACTCCTCACTGAAGGTGTTGTGGATCTTGTTGAGGAAGGCGTAGTAACATGCTCCAAAAAGACAATAAACAGAGGAAAGATAATTGCATCATTTGCGATGGGGACTCGCAGGCTATATGATTTCATAGATAATAATCCAATGGTTGAGTTCTATCCATCGGACTACGTGAATAACTCATTCGTAATCGCTCAGCATGATAAGATGGTTGCGATAAATCAGGCACTTGAAGTAGACTTAACTGGTCAGGTATGCTCCGACTCGCTCGGCTATAGATTCCATAGCGGACTAGGTGGACAGGCCGATTTTATGAGAGGGGCAAAGCTTTCAAAGGGCGGGAAAGCGATAACCGTTTTATCCTCAACTGCGAAGGATGGAAGAATCTCGCGTATAAAGAGCTTTTTAACAAAAGGGGCAGGCGTCGTGTTAACTAGAGGCGATGTTGATTATGTTGTTACAGAATATGGTGTGGCTAATCTTAGGGGGAAGACGATTAGAGAAAGGGCCTTAGCGCTAATAAGCATAGCCCACCCGAAGTTCAGGAATAGGCTTTTAGAGTGGGTAAAAAATATAATTATGTTCCAAAGGAGATCATGTCCTTCCCGGAAGTCGAGTATCCGGAGGAGCTAAAACGATATGTGGTATTGAAGGATGGATCGAAAGTTCTGCTTAGGCCGATAAAGCCGTCAGATGCGACCCTAAAGCAGCATCTCTTTTATACTCTATCAAAGGAGAGCATTAAAAGAAGGTTTCTTGGTTCTCTAGATCTTATGCCTCTTAGGCGGATATGGCCTTACGTGATCGTGGATTATATTAATGAGATGAGCATCGTTGGCATAGCAACAGAAAATGGTAATGAGATTATGGCAGCTCTTGGAAGCTATTCCCGTATACCGGGAACAGAGAAGGCGGAGGTCGCATTGGTTGTGAGAGATGACTGGCAAAATAAAGGTTGGGGGCAGCCATATTTAATTATTTGACGGAGATAGTGAGGTCCCGTGGGATAAAGACTTTTACGGCGTGGGTTCTCATTGATAATGCTAAAATGATACATATACTCAAGAAGCCCGGGTACCCGATTAAATATAGGGTTGAGGGAAACTTACTCTATATTGAGATAGATCTCGCAAAAACTTGTGAGAAGAATTCTTAAGATTAGATTCTATTTGCTCTTAAGGGCTTCCAGAATCTTTTCTTTAACGGTATCAAAGTGCTCTGGTATCTTCTCTGGTGGTAACCCTCTGGTCAAGTATTCTGAGAAGTATCTTGAGTATTTTTCTGCGCTCGTTGAAGCTAGCAGTTCAGCGTATTTTGCTATATGCTCCCCACGTACTCTAGAATTATCTGGCAAGATGAATTCATTATGGGGGACCTCCACCCCAGCGTCCACAAAGCCCTTTAAGGCTGCAAAGATAGCCGCACCCTTTGAAGGCGTATGTAAACCTATATCCAAAATAGCCCTCTTAATACCCTTTGCAGTAGCCCTTAAGCCACAGAGTAGTCCTATTAAATAGGCTGCTGGAAGATTATTTAAGCTTCCAAGCCACCCAAACCTCTTTCTAAGTTCGCGGGAATGAGCTGAAGTAATGACAATGTCGCCTATAACCGTTGCCATAACGACCTGTGCAATAAAGTTTCTATTAGTCTTCCTAACAACAAGTCTGGGGAGCTTAGATATAATAAGTTTTTTTCTAAGCCTATAATCTGTTTTACCCTCTCTTCGCCTTCTATATGGGACCGTATATGCTGGACCCCTAGCCACTAGCGTCTCCTCCTTAATCCATGCGCCTCAATATATTGGTGTAGGTCTGCAACCGACTTAAATGCTCCTGCTTTAGCTTTAAGGTAAAGCTGTCTGTAGGTTTTAATGGTTATTATGCGTTTCTCCTTGAACTCACAAAGCCTTCTTCTAATAGCCCTAATCTTCTCAACCCACTCTTTTATATGATCGGCTCTGGCGCCAGATGCACCACTTCTGTTTCCGACCCCTTTACGCCTACCCCTCCTCCTCTTCTCATGAATTATCCTAGCACGCGCCCTGCTCACACCTTGATCCTTGATCTTCCTTATAACTCCCTCCTTAATTAGCCTCTTAATGTCCTCTCGTGTTATTGCATTCTCCACATCCTCAATTCTCTCAGGATCTATCCATGCCTTCTCTTCACCGACACCGAGTATTTCCGCAGCCATCCTGCGTTGGCTCCTAATGCTCACGTAGATGTACCCCCATAACCATTAAAAATTATGCTGGTGCATTTAGAATGCGTATCCCTAGCTCTCTTGCCTTGCTAATTATTTCATTTCTCTTCTTAGCGCCAACAGTATGGGCTATCCTTATAGCCTCTGTTTTGGGGTCAACGCGACTTAGATCTCCAATATTATAGACTATGACCTCACGGTAAGCAGATGGGTGGAGACCTCTAGCTTTCCTGGGCCCCCTATACCCGATTTTAACCTTAGCTGGACAGCCCTTAACCTCCCTGCGCATTTTGCTATCTATTCCTCTTGGTTTCCTCCAGCTATCGTCCACACGGTCATAGCGCCAACTCTCTTGCCTAACAAAGTCCGGCTTTTTACTTTTAACCCTCTTTCTTAAGTCAATAGCCTTTTCAGCCTCATCTAAACCCTTAGCATTGGAACTCAACCAACCAGCCCCTCCACTTTCTCATAAATGTATATACCATCAAGGAACCTGCGTGGGTCCCTCTCCCTTATTTTGGTTGCCTGTTCTATGTTTGCTGCTGTTTGACTAACATCCTCCAACTCTATTCCCTGAACTATCACGTCATCTCCTTTAACACTAACTTTAACGTCACCAACTATCTTCGCAATCCTCGGCGTTCTCTCACCCATGAAGTTCTCTATAAGGACTTTATCCCCACTAACTTTAACTGAAATTGGAAAATGAGCATAAACTATTTTGAGCTTATATGTGAAGCCCTTTGCCACACCCCTAATCATATTTCTGATATATGCCGCAACTGTTCCAACGTGGGACTTCTCTCTCCTCCTCGGCCAGACAGCATAGACCGTAACTCTGTCCCCCGAGACTTCTATTGAAACCGGGTTATTTGAGAAGTCTCTTGCTAATTTTCCTAGGGGGCCTATAACCTCCACTACTTTGCCATTCACGTTAACTTTGACTCCCTCTGGAACTCTCACCTCTTTCCTCTCAACCTTAATAACTTCGCGGAGCTGCTCTAAGGTTTCTAACATCTTTATCCCACCACTAGTAGACATATGCGAGCATCTTTCCCCCGATTCCCCTCTTCTTAGCCTCGATATGTGATATAACTCCTTGAGAGGTTGAAACTATAAGTATTCCAATATCCCTTGCGGGAAGATATATCTTCTCCCACTTCTCAATATCTTTAGTTCTGAAGGAGTATCTGGGCTTTATGGCACCACACTTATTTATTCTGCCGAGGAGCTGAACCCTAAATTTACCCGTACTCCCATCATCAATGTACTCAAACTCCCCAATATAGCCGTGCATCTGCATAACCCTTAACACATTGCCAAGCAACTTTGAAGCTGGCATTATATAGCATTCTCTCCTCCTCCGCATCTCATTATTATATATTGTAGTTAAACCATTTGCAATAGTATCCATGTTCATTCAGAGTTCACCTCAATTATATTTCTTAAAGCCAAGCTTTTCAGCAACTTCTCTGAAGCATTGTCGGCAAAGCATTAGGCCATACCTTCTTATTATCGGGCCGTATGAGCCGCATCTTCTACAATGTCTACTACCCTTACCGAACTTCCGCTCCTTTCTCCGCTGGCCCGCCTCACTCAATCTTCTCACCCACCCTTCTTCCTACGCTTCTTCTCTTTCTCCTCAGTTATTGTAACGCCAAATTCATCAATCATGTATGCCATCGCTTCCTCAGCAGTCAACCTGTGGTTTTTGCCAACTCTAGATTTTGCGCGCCTCTTATATTTAACCCTATAGCCCGCTTTCGCAAGGGACACACATATATCCATGCCTATAATTCCCAAATCTGGAGAATATTTTGTCCCCGGTATGTCGATATGCTCTTTTATCCCAAAGGAGAAGTTTCCGAATTTATCGAAGGAGTTGGCTGGGATCCTATTGCTAACGGCGTCCAGCGCTTTCTTCAAGAACTCTATAGCTCTCTCGCCTCTAAGCGTAACTACACAAGCTATTGGCTCTTTCCGCCTTATACCAAAATCTCTTATTGTCTTTTTGGCCCTCCTGTAGCATGGCTTCTGGCCAGTTAACTCTTCAATTATCTTCATAGCTTTCTCAAGTGGTTCACCTGACTTGCCAACACAGCAGTTCACAATAACCTTCTCCACTCTTGGTTTAAGCATTGGATTTTCCTGCCACTTAACCCTAAAACTCTCAATTAGCTCCACCGGAGCACTAAGCACTCTTCACCACCTTTGGTAAAAATATCCTTGAGATCCCATCACCTACAACAAACAAGTAATCAAGGATTGTTTGATAAGCAGTTCCATTCTCATCCTCTATCGTCACTAGGCATTTACGTCTTTTTTGCTTCTCAATTAAGTCAATGCTTTTGATAAATCCGTATCTACCGAGGTTTTCCCCATCAACTATGAGGGCCATCATTCCAACATCAAGTCTTAGATGTTCCAGAATCATCTGATCAGGCAGACTTATTCTTAATGTGTCAAGGGTGTGGTACTCCCCTCCAACAGGCTTTCTCGGGTCTTCACACCTTATGAGTATATTCCTCCCATCGTGCAGGTTTAGTTGAAGGTGTCCTCCGGGAAGAGTGGCCTTGCCCTCAATCCTACAAATCTTATATTTTGCCTCCTCATCATTTATCTCAAATAATGCCAAACCCTTACCATATGGGAGAACTCTCCAATTCTTATTAATCTCAGTGATGGAGAGGACATCCATTAATCCAACTGGAAAGTGTATATCGCACCTAACCCTTCCATCAACAAGAATATTGCCCTGGGCAACAATCTTCTTTACCTCCCTCATCGTTTCAGCATACCCTAAAAGATCCCTGATAATTATTCCCAGCGGTATGCAACGTTTAATAGGATGCGGGCCCGGATCAGGTTTAATTGTCCACGTATATTTCTTTCTGTGTATCGGCCAGAATATTGGAGTTGCCTCGCACTTTAAGTGTCTGCTGCCACCCACCTTTCCCATAAATTAACTACCCCCAGATTCACCTGAGGCTTTTGGGGCTACTTCCACCCCCTTTATCTTTTCAGCCCTTCTTTCCAGAATCTCTTTCCTAAATTTATCATCCAAGTTCAATTTTATAATCTCAACATTAGATGGATGTATTGGAACCAGTATAGTTGTCCCATCTGCCTTCTGCCTAGTTACACCCTCAATATAAATACAATATTTCTTCCTACTAACTCTTGCAACCTTTCCTTCAACCCCTTTATAGTCTCCTCTCATAATCCTAACGATATCTCCGGTCCTTATTGGAAGTGACCTTACTCTATATACACTACGTAGCTCCTCTGATAAGTGAGCGGACATAATCTTCCCACATAGGTGATATGGCGCATTATAAAGTCTCTTCCTCTGTTTCCTCAGCTTAGCTGAGATTCCTTTCGCCATGGTATCCACCCTATATTATTATACTTGCTGCACTAGCTATCCTCGGCCACCTCTCAGCAGCCTCCCTAGCAACGGGACCATGAACCTCCGAGCCCTTCATTTCACCCTCGGGCGTTATTATAACCGCAGCATTATCCTCAAATTGAACCCACATTCCCTCAGGCCTCCTATAAGGTTTCCTCTGCCTAACGATTACGGCATGGAACAGTTTTTTCCTCATGTCTGGCGTTCCCTTTTTAACAGATACAACTATTAGGTCGCCTATAGTAGCCGCAGGAATCCTTCTACGCCTACCCTTATATCCAATCACCTGAACAACTCTAAGCTCCTTAGCTCCAGAATTGTCCGCGCACTTGATTATTGAGCCGACATTTATCCCCGCGCTTATTCTTATTTTAGGTCTCCCAGCACCCTTAGCCTGTAGTCCCCTTGTTTTTGCCTTTGCCGCCACTTTAAGACCCCCCTATTCTGCCTATTTTTTCCACGACGACGAAGGATATCGTCTTACTTATCGGTCTGCACTCTGCTATTCTGACAATATCGCCCTCGGTTGCACCTATACATGGCGGATTATGAGCTGGTATTCTACTATGCCTGCGTTCATAACGCTTAAACTTTGGTACATAGTGTGTATAGTCACGCCTAACAATAACTGATTTCTGCATTTTAGCGCTCACAACAACGCCCTCAAGTATCCTACCTCTAATTTTCAAGGATCCGTGGAAGGGGCAATACTCATCATTACATGTTTTCTCAGGCGGCTTAATGTCATATGACACTTACCAACGCCTCCTAATGATCTTCTTAATTCTATCTTCAGGGCGGCCTACGAGAAACTTGCCATCAATCTCCACTATAGTCTTATCTGGTAATGTAAAATGGAAAATACAGTTCTCCTTAATTAATATTTTCTCCTTATGATCCTTGCAGAGTATTCTAAAGGTATTCTTGGTTTCATCTATAACCGTTCCGGAGAGAGAAATACAGCTTGGGTTAGTACACTTCACAACCTTAACCTTTAACCCAATGAACTCATCTTGGAGAATATACTTAAGATCCCTCATCTTCTAATTCCCTTTCTCTCCTCATTATTAATGGTTAGTATACGGGCTATTGTCCGCCTAATCTCCCTAATTCTAGCTGGCTTATCAATAGCTCCCCCAGCCATAACAATCATTCTAAGCCTATTAAGTTCGGCGCGTAATTCAGCCAGCCTCTTTTCACGATCTTCACGGCTCATTCCCCTAATTTCCTTAACCCTCAAGATAGCCATACTAAATCCCCTAAATCTTATGACTCGCCTCCCTCACCCTCGGCGGGGGCTTCTTCTGTCCGCTTTTCAAGGAGTTCAATCTCATCTGGGAATTTTGCGTTGGGCTGAACTATAAAGACTTGAATCCCAAATATGCCTGGTTTAAGCTGTACATGTGCAACAGCCTTCTTAACACACTTCATTGCTGGATCCCCGCTCTTTGGTATATATCCATCTCTAAACTTTTCTACTCTAGATCTCTCAGTTCTAAGCTTGCCACTAATAATTATCTCTGCCCCTAAAGCACCAGCCTCCATTATTTGATTTAGTGCCCAGAAGCCGACTCTCCTGAAGTGAATCCCACGCCTAAGTGCTGCGGCTATTCTTGATGCCATAACATATGGATTTAATTCTGGTATTTCTATCTCAGCTACGGATATTTGCGGATTCGGCAAACCGAATTTTTCTTCTAGGATCTTGGTGAGGTTTCTGATGGTCTCTCCACCGCGACCTATGATGAGACCGGGGCGCACAGCATATATAACCACACTTGTGCCGAGCGGGGTTCTTGTTATCTCAACTCCGCCATAACCAGCTCTCTCAAATTCCCCCCAGAGAAACTCATCTATCTCAGCCTTTTTAATGTTCTCCCTCATGATATTTTTAATATAGGCCATTTTACTCCCTTACCTCTTGTAAAACTATTTCAACATGACATAGCGTCTCAAATTTTGGTGTTGCTCTACCAAATGCCCGAGGCGTATATCTTCTTATTTTAGCTCCGGGGTATGCAGACGCATGGATAATCTTTAGTTTCTCTATGTCCAACCCTTTATATTCAGCATTTACCTCCGAGTTCTCCAGAACCTCGAGTATTTTTGATGCGGCCTTAACTGGGTATCTTCCGGCGCCATCTAGCCCCCTTCTGTGAGGGATCTTCTTCTTATACCTCCTATATGGAACAGCTACCTCTTTAACTATAACTTTTCTGAGAAAATTCTTTGCTTCTTCAAGCATCATACCTTTTATCGCTGCACATATTTCCCTGGCTGCCTTAGGCGATACTCTAAGCTCTCTGCCACTAGCTCTAACCATTGTAGTGGGATCATATACAGCTAACGAGTATCCCCATTCCGGCAATGAGCACCCACCATCATTTGTTGGAAACAAAAATATTCATGGATATTTATAAGGGTTTTTCCTTGTTTTCTCTGAGTCTTCATCCTCCACCAATAACCGTCATTAAAGTGACTGTATCTCTATCTTTAAGTATAATATTATCACTCTCAGAAACTTTTATAGAGACTCCATTTAATGCTGTTATCAATGTTGGATCAGCGGGACTTTCGCTTGAACCGCCAATTATATCTTTGAGGGATGGGTACCTCTCAACAACTCTTATAAGGAGATTTTTTAATGGAGAACCCTCAGCTAATTCGTACTCATCCTCATTTTTACCAGCCTTGTGCCTAATAACACCCAAATAGATAACCCGTATTCTCATGGAATCTCCAAAGATATTTTGGAGTAAATAAAGATTTAAGTTTTCCCACTGGGTATAATATAATTATCCGCTATATATCCACCTACTTACTTTTTGGAAAGCATATTTATTGAGGGGAACAAAGTATTTTTTGAGGTTAGGCTGGAAAAATGTTCGGGGAGCATTGTTCAAGCATAGAGTTCTCAGACTTCTTATTTGAGAATAGTTTTGTTACTGTAACCGCTATTAAAAGCGTCCCTAAAATTGATCTCGTGGGATTCTCGATAGGCCCATTTGAGGAGGGGCATGAATACGAGATTAGGTTATGGGTTGCTCGGGAGCTAGAGAAGGATAAGCTAGTTAAAATTAAGGAGAGTGGACTTGATGCCTCTAAGATTTATAAGATTCAATGGACTGAGCGTATCCAAGCCCTAGGACAGCTCTCAACGCTCCCAGAAGTATTTTATCCGAGAATTAGACGGGCTATCAATGAGCTTAAGAAACTTTCTGGAACGAACCTAGATAAGTTGAGGGAATATGAACGTATCCAAAACCTTGCACAGGATATAGTTAACTGCAGAATTAGGAAGATCATATCTCTTGCGACAATCTCGGTGCCGGAAAGTCAGGCTCTAAGAAACCTCACCCCTGAGGAGAAGGATCTATATGAGAAGATAAGGAGGATAGTATCCGAGTGGAGGTCAAAAATACTCTAGGTGTTTCGCATGGCTGAGGCTATTATTGAGAAACCCCTTGAGAAATTTAGTTCATTGTTTAAGACAGCTAAGTATCGCCAGAGAATAGCACAGATGGCACTTAATGCGTCAACCTCAGTTGCAGTCGACTTTGAAGACCTCCTTTTAATTGACCCCTATCTAACTGATGTACTTCTTGAGAAGCCTCAGGAATACTTGGCTTACGCTAATAGCGCTGCCCTTGAGCAACTGCAGTTTGAGGTTCCAGAGTATGCTGAGAGAATAAAGGAGACAGGGGTAACAGTCAGGATTCGTGGGCTCCCACGCGTAACGCTACTGCGCAGACTCGGCTCAGAACATATAGGTAAGCTGGTTATGGTTGAGGGGGTGGTGATGCGGGCGTCAACCGTTAGACCAATAGTCACAACAGCTATCTTTAAATGTAAGAGCTGCGAGACAAAAATGGAGGTCTCACAAAGCGGGACCTTCCTAACATTTCCATTTAAGTGTGCTAACCCAAGGTGTGGTAAGAAGGGACCCTTCGAGTTCGTTCAGGAGGAATCTAAATTTATTGACTACCAGGAGCTTCGGATACAGGAGTATCCTGAGGATATTCCGCCAGGTCAGACTCCCCGCTCCCTCGATATAAGGGTTGTCGGCAAGGATATTGTGGATACCGCTAGGCCCGGAGATAGAGTCTATGTTGTCGGTATAGTTGGCGCTGAGGCAACATCATATCCTAGAACTGGAAAGAGCAGGGCCTTCACGCTTTACCTAGACGCAAATTATATTGAGGCTGCGAGCAGGGAGCCTGAATCGCTACTGATAACGCCTGAGGAGGAGGACCAAATACTCAAGATGGCGAAGGATCCAAGTATACACCAGAAGATAATCCAGTCCATAGCGCCCTCAATCTATGGTTATGAGCATATTAAGGAGGCAATAATGTACCTCCTCTTCAGTGGAGTCTCAAAGTACCTTCCAGACATAACTGTTAGGGGCGATATACATGTGCTGCTTATAGGCGACCCCGGTACAGCTAAGTCTCAGCTCCTGCGTTATGTCCAAAGGATTGCACCTAGAGGCCTATATACTAGTGGTAGGGGGACAACTGCAGCTGGCTTAACAGCAGCTGTCCTACCATCACCAACTGGTGGGATGACTCTTGAGGCTGGTGCGCTTGTATTGGCGGATAAGGGCATCGCCTGTATAGACGAGATTGATAAGATGAGGAATGAGGATAGGGTTGCCATTCATGAGGCCATGGAACAGCAAACGGTCTCTGTTGCTAAGGGCGGCATCGTTGCAACATTGAATGCGAGAACAGCGATACTGGCGGCTGCAAATCCAGCCCTCGGGAGATATGACCCCTATAGGACTGTTGCCGAGAACATTTCTCTACCGATAACAATACTATCTAGATTTGATTTAATTTTCGTCCTGAGGGATGTCCCAGAGAAAGAGCATGACGCTAGAATGAGCGAGCATATGCTCAAACTACATGCTAAAGAGGCCCCGCCGGCAGAGCCGCCGATTCCACCCGACTTACTCAGAAAATATATTGCGTATGCGAGGAAGAATATTAAGCCAATATTGTCTCAGGAGGCTATGGAGCGCCTTAAGGAGTTCTATTTAGCTATGCGGTCTGCGAGTGAGGGCGAGGGGACACCCATCGCAATAACAGCCCGCCAGCTAGAGGCTCTCATAAGAATAGCTGAGGCTAGGGCCCGCGCAGCCCTTAGGAACCTTGTTCTCCTTGAGGATGCCGAGGCAGCCATAAATATTATGAAGAAATCCCTTGAGGAGGTTGGCGTGGATATATCCTCGAAGAAGTTTGACATCGATATTATTATGGTTGGTAAGCCTAGGAGCGTTCAGGATAAGCTGCGCATCATATTGGGCACTATTGTTGATATGGAGAAGGAGAGTGGAATGGTTAGTAGGGCAGATCTTCTTGAGAGGCTTAGCAGCGAGTATGGCATAGCTAGAAGTGAGACTGAGAAGCTTATCCAGCAGATGATCCGCGAGGGAACACTTTATGAGCCTAGAAGCGGATATTTAAAGAAGACGTAGCCCCTCGGAGAAATGTCTTGACCCTACTCATAGATGAGCTTGACATACATCCAGATGTGAAGAGAGTCCTCCTAGAAGAGGGTATAGGGGAGCTTTTCCCACCACAGGAGGAGGCTATAAAAGCCGGGGCGCTTAGGGGCGTAAACCTAGTTTTAGCCAGTCCAACGGCTTCTGGGAAAACCCTAATTGCCGAACTATGCGCTATGAAGCACATCCTGAAAAACGGTGGAAAAGTCCTATATTTAACGCCTCTAAGAGCCCTTGCCAACGAGAAGTATGAGGAATTTAAGAAGTATACCATTATACGTAAACCAGATGGAGGGAAGGTAAGTGTTGGAATAAGCACTGGGGACTATGATAGCAGTGATCCATGGCTCGGCAAATATGATATTATAGTTACAACAAATGAGAAGTCTGATTCGCTTCTTAGGCATAGATCTCAGTGGATAAGTGAGGTATCACTTGTCATCGCGGATGAAGTGCACTTAATCAATGATGTTGAGAGAGGACCAACGCTAGAGGTTGTTCTGGCTAGACTCTTGCAGATAAATCCAAGCATTCAGATACTAGCATTAAGCGCGACAATAAGAAATATAGATGAGATAGCTGAGTGGCTCAATGCTAAGGCGGTGGCAACTGAGTGGAGGCCAGTTAGGCTCCGTGAGGGGATATTATATAATGATGAGATACAGTTTAAGGATGGTGGCTCAATCAAGGTAGATAGAGCCGCTAAGGATCCAGTGATAAATTTGGCAGTACACTGTGTTAGGCAGGGCGGCCAGGCACTTATATTTGCCTCCTCAAGGAAGAACGCTGTGAGCATCGCTAAGAAGGCTTCTTTGGAGATAGTTCACCTACTTCCCAAAGCGCTTAGGCGATCACTAGAGAACCTTGCCGAGGAGATTCAGGTCTCTGGAGAAAGGACTAGGCTCAGCGACGCCCTAGCCGAGCTTGTTAGGAGTGGTGCGGCCTTCCACCACGCTGGTCTCTCTGGAGCTCATAGGAAAATTATTGAGGATGCGTTTAGGGATGGTAGGATCAAGGTTTTAACGGCGACCCCAACGCTGGCTTTCGGCGTGAACCTTCCAGCTAGAATGGTTATAATAAGTGATTATAGACGGTATGAGCCTGGGTATGGATATTATCCAATCACGGTTCTAGAGTATAAGCAGATGGTTGGTAGGGCTGGTAGGCCTAAGTATGATAGGGTTGGCGAGGCTATATTGATTGCTAAGAGTGAGGATGAACGTGACTACCTATTAACGAGCTATGTTTATGCGAAGCCTGAGCGGATATGGTCTAAGCTCGGTGTGGAGATGGTCTTAAGAAGCCATGTCTTGGCGACAATAGCATCTGGCTTTGCATATTCTGAGCAGGGAGTTTATGACTTCTTCTCAAAAACCCT
>JAWAXL010000027.1:0-18285 GCA_038820405.1 Bathyarchaeia archaeon | reverse complement strand
GACATCCTCATCTACTGGGTCTCCGGGATCAATCTTTTTCTTTACTCCATCTAGCCCAGCCATTAACAAGCATGAGAAGGCTAAATACGGGTTGCAGGAGGGGTCAGCGCCACGGTACTCAATTCGCTTATATGAGGCGTACTGCGGCCCCTTATGATAAACGGGGATTCTAATTAGTGCAGATCTATTTCTGCGTGACCAAACTATGTATATTGGTGCCTCAAACCCTGGAACAAGCCTTTTATAAGAATTTACTGTGGGACAGCAGATGGCCGTTAGTGCCCTTGCATGTTCGAGTAGCCCGCCAATAAAGTATCTTGCGGTCTGACTAAGCTCAGCATACTTTTCGTTCTCATCATACATAACATTTACACCATCCCTCCAAAGTGACATATGAACATGCATCCCACTAGCATTATCCATATAAATTGGTTTAGGCATGAAGGTTGCTATTAAACCCCTCTTTTTAGCAATGTTCTTAGCCACAAATTTATAATATATTACCCTGTCAGCAGCTTCAATAAGCCTTCCATGTTGAAAGTTAATCTCAATCTGACCTGCGGTAGCGACTTCATGATGATGCTTTTCAATCCTAAAACCAAAATAGTCTTCTAGGATCGCTGAAACCTCATTCCTGTACTCTATCGTTGTATCCTCGGGAGGCGCCCTGAAATAAGCCTCTTTAGGCCTTAAGATATATCCATTGCCAGATATTTCCGGAGACTCAGGAACCACCCTGGGCGCACCCCAAGAATCACTTCTACCACCATCCGGGCTAACCCATAAATCCCAGACTAGCTTTGTTGGATTTATGGATGAGAAAATGAAGTGCTCCATTTCTGGAGCGAAGATACATGTGTAACCCACCTCTGCGGTAACTTTAACCGCTCTCTTAGAAACATAACCCCTAGGATCAACTTCTGAGGGTTCTCTACTTCCATAAGCTTCACAGACATCACCTATAGCTACAGCGCTTCTCTGACTCTCTTCTGTAGTCCATGGAATTATTGCCAGCGTTTCTGGATCGGGCATGAGAACCATATCCGACTCTTCAATTGACTTAAAGCCTCTAATAGATGATCCATCAAAGCCTAAGCCGGAAAAGAAGACATTCCCCTCGATAAATTCTTTAGCCGATACTACCATATCTCGTATTAACCCCCTTATATCAACAAAAATTAAGTGTAGCCAACGAACTCTATTTGCCTTAATCTTTTCAATTGCCTTTCTGATGGCTTCCTCAAAGTCATTATCATAGTTCAAATACTTCACCATGTATTCAATGAAAATAATTTTCTTAACGTGTTTTATATAAATTTTTTGCTAAATATTGAAAAATTCTTAAATAAATGTTCAATACTATAAATAAATGTTCAATAGGGGGTATGTGCATCGCCACATAATGAGGTTGATGAACTAGACCTTCAAATAATAAAATTGTTACAGGAAGACTCACGGATTAGTTATAATAAATTAGCTGGTAAACTCAGAGTCTCCGTAGGAACCGTATATAATCGTGTAAAAAGTCTCGAGGAAAGAGGTATCTTAAGAGGTTATACGGTTATCGTCGATTCAACAAAAATTGGGTATAATACAATAGCTATAATATTTATTCAAGCGGAGGGTGCGCATTTAGTAGAAGTGGAAAACGAAATAGCTAAAATAGATAATACAATTGCTGTTTATGACATAACTGGAGACTTTGATATAGCTATAATAGCTAGGTTTAGAGATAGATTTGAACTAAATTCCTTCGTAAAGAGGGTATTATCTATGCCCTATGTAAAGCGTACGGTCACAAATGTTGTTTTAAATGTTGTAAAAGAGGACTTTAGAGTGAAAATTTCAGATAACCTTTAGTAGATCAGAACGCGTTATTATTCCAACAAGGTTACCCTTTTTCATCACCAAGACTCCTGGATGGACTTCCAGCAGCGGTTTTATTACACTTATATCAGTATCCTCTGATACTGTGGGTAGCGGTGGTTCCATAATTTTCTCAACAGGTTCTTCAGCTATATTTGGACCCAAGTTACACACAATACCCTCTTCAGTAACCATACCAATAACTTTACCATTATCAATAATTGGCATTTGCGAGATACCATACTTTACCATTATCTTGCTAACCTTTTTTATCTTCTCTTTAGGTGTTGTCGTTATAACCTCTCTTGTCATTATCTCCTCACATTTTCTTCCACGCTTACTGGTCAATACTTGGAGAATCTTATTCACTGTAGATAGCCTTGGATCAACCTTTCCACTCTCTATTTTTGCTATATGTGCTTGGGATATTCCAACAAGTTTTGCAAGCTCACTTTGAGTTAACCCAGCTTCGAGTCTCAGCTTCTTAAGCAATGAGCCAGTTATTATCAATAAGAATAGCACCCATTATAATTCAAGTAAATTTGTATGTTAACTGCTAATATATTTTCCCTAATAAAGCAAATATTAAATTCTTAAATTATGCATCATAGTACATATTTTTTGCAGTTTTTATACCAAAAGTTATATATTTACAGTACATATATGTTTTGAAAACTGAAAAGGGGGGATTAAATTGCGATGAAGAACATTGTAGTTTCTCCTTTGAAGAGTATTCCGCTTGAAGAGCAGGAAATTGAGATAGTTGAGAGAAAAGGGTTAGGGCATCCAGATACAATATGCGATTTAATTATGGATGAAGTTTCAATAAACCTATGTAAGGAGTATCTTGAAAGGGCTGGTGCAATATTACATCACAATATCGATAAGTCTCTTCTAGTTGCGGGGGAGGTTGAAGTAAGATTTGGCGGCGGAATCGTTAAAAAGCCTATGAAATTAATCTTTGGCGATAGGGCGACCTTTGAGGTTGATAAAATTAAGATCCCAGTTGCCGAGATAGCCATTCGGACAGCAAAGGACTGGTTTAAGAGGAACCTTAGATTTGTTAACCCAGATGAACATGTCGTATATCAGGTTGAGATACAACCAGGATCGCAGGCGCTCACAGATATCTTTAGGCGTGGTAAGGGAATACTAGGGGCAAATGATACCTCTGCTGCAGTAGGATGGGCACCGCTAACCAGAACGGAGAAAATAGTTCTGGAATTAGAGAAGTATCTTAATTCTAAAGATTTTAAGAGGATGTTTCCAGAAACTGGGGAAGATGTTAAGGTTATATGCTTTAGAAAGAATAGAAGCCTGGACCTAACGATATCGATGGCCTTTGTAGACCGATTTATAACTGGTGAAAAGCATTATTTTGAAAGGAAGATGGCTGTTATAGAGAATATAAAGAGTTTCATTGAAAAGATCTGTGAAGGCTTCAACGAGGTTTCTATTGAACTTAATGCCTTGGATGCTCCTGGTAGGGGTGTAGACGGGATTTACTTGACCGTGCTTGGCACTAGCGCCGATGGTGCTGACTCTGGACAGGTTGGTAGGGGTAATAGGGTTAATGGGCTCATATCACTTAATAGGCCGCAGTGCTCTGAGGCTGCTGCTGGCAAGAATCCAGTCAGCCATGTTGGCAAGATATATAATCTGCTAACGCATAGAATTGCTAATAGAATCTATGAGGATGTTAACGGCACAAAGGAGGTTTACGTGTGGATGCTGAGTAAAATTGGGCGTCCAGTAAACCAGCCAGTTATAACGGTTGTCCAGTTAATAGCAGATACAGGGGTACGCTTTGATGATATGAGGAGGGGAGCTGAAGAAATAGTCGAATATGAGTTGGAGAACATGGATAGGTTTATGGAGGATCTAACCTACGGAAGAGCTTATATATGCTAAGAGTTTGTAATAAGACTTTTCTTTCAAAGGTAGTTTAATATTAGCCGTAGATCTTTATTGAATACAACGTGATCCGCGTTTCTTAATATATATCTTTCTTGGGGGTTAAATAGTATCCCTATTCCAGCTCTCTCTAACATGCAAAGATCGCCAGCAGAATCCCCTATGGCAACAGTATTACTTAGATCTACATTGTATTTCTTGGCGAGGCGAATTAGGTGGTAACGTTTGCAAACTGATTGTTTACAATAGCATCCGATTTTCTCCCAGCCCATGGGCATTTCTAGAAACCCTGTTATGACACCATCTTTTATCTCCAAGGTGTTTGCTATGTGTGCTATGTGGAAATCCATTCTTAGCTTACGAGCTACAACCTCTGTTGCCAACGTGTAGCTATCGCTTATTATTCCAACCCTAAAGTTTCTGTCTTTTAAGCGTTTAACTGTTTCCACAGCGCCCTCCATGGTTGGTATTGCTTCAACTATTTCTATAATCTTGTGGGCAGATAATCCTTTAAGTAGCCTTGCGATCCTTAGCGACTTCTCATATGGGACGATAGGAGACTTAACGATCTTTTCTATTTTATGTAAGAGTCCAATCTTACTGCCTACATTATAAATAACTTTTCCATCTAGAAGGGTTCCATCCATATCGAAAGCTATGAGCCCTAAAACCATTTTTAAGCCCCTGGGAGGTTTATTTTAGTTCTAGTAGCGTTTGAGAGTTCTTTTTTAGCTCGGCAACGAATTTGCCAATTTCTATCTTATGCGGGGGTTCTATTTTTGCGGGACAAGGAATTTCTTCCCTGTTAATCTTATAACCATGCCTTGTGCAGATGGAGATGATATGATCTTTAATTTTTTGTGTGCAAAGCGGGGAATGGTAGATAGCTCCTATAGATGAGAGAAGCATTTCTCTGATATGTTCTTCTCCCTTATCTTCATGTAGATATGGGTTTCGGCTCTCCACTTGAAATATGTCGATTCCATGTAATGTTGCTTGGGAGGCTAACTCCGTATGTGGTTGAAGATATCCCCCAAACTGCTCCATAATATTGATTATTTCATATGTTTCAATTGCAAACTTAGAGGCGTAGCAGAGAAGCTCGGCTAATTTCATACTCATGGCATGCTCACCAGAATTGGCGGTTTTTATAATTTCCGTTCCGAACCCGGTGTAACTTGATATTAGCAAATTAATGCATTCATTAGAGACTGCGGAGACTCTCCCAAGCTTGGCGAAGAATATATCGTCCCCTGTTATTTTGGGCTTATAAATCCATGAAACTCTAACCATGGAGTAGGGGCTCTCCGTTAAGCTGAAGCTAGCTGCGTAAATTTCAACATATTCATGAACTGCGCCTGGTATATAATTGTCAGCATCGATAAAGCCGACATATTCCTTATTAAGGATCTTCGCTAATAATATGCCTATAAACATAGCCTCAGCCTTGCCGCTTCTGACAGATCCATTTTCATCAAGAATCGAGTTAAATCCAAGATTTTTAAATGTCTCCGAAAGACCTACATCATTCTGATGTATTACGAGAATCTCGTCGCCTACAAAATGATTAAATTGCTTTAGTAACTGTACTTCCATCATAAATCTATCTACTGGGGCTCTACTACTTCCTGAAACTACAATTATATAACAATCGTGGGGGATTCCGCTTAAAACACCCTCAAAAAGCTTTAGCATTTCATTTTTGATAGGAACAACTATAGCCATTTTCTGATTTATTCTCTCTATCTCATCAGTGGATACTGTTGCTACAGCCTCTCTAGCCTTTGTAGGAAACTTCTTCATGCCCGAATCTAGCTCATAGACTCTTTGCACATCATAAAATCGAATCGCACCAAAATGCTCTATGTGCCTAGGTAGCTCTAATATCATCAGGCTATCATCACTAAATATTAAACCAGTTTTTAAATACTTTTCGAAATCTTTCTTTTTATGATCTTATATCCTTAGCTTAGCAAAAGTGGTCTGGTTACTTCCCTCTAATGAAAGCATGAGTTCTCTATGAACTTTAATTATATGTCTCAGCAGATCCGATCTATATTCTCTGATTTTTATATTGGGAGGGGTTTTGGCCACTATGAGGATTATATAATAATTTTTATCGCTTTGCTCCTCAACGTACGCTCTATAATCCTCAAAGTTATTGTTTGATAGCTCATTCCGAATCTTTTCGAGAACTATACTTGGATCATATTGTACTGGAAACTCATATCTAACTCTTACGATTTTCGGCTCCTCTTTCTCCTCCATAACAATGCTGTTGGAAACGATTATGTTATTTGGCACCTTCACGAGTTCTCCGCTCTCTGATAAAATTTTAGTGTGCATTAAACCTACTTCAATGATAATCCCTCTTAAAACTGGTATAAATTCATCCCTACTGAACATCTTATAGGCTGGGAATGCTATTGGTGATATTGATAAGCCTCCTGAGATCTTAATGGCGGATCCGGGCTTTAAGAAACCCGTTCCAAGAATAAATAGGCCAGCAAATAGGTTAGATAATACTTGCTGCAGGGCTAAACCAATTACAAGACCCGAGACCGTCGCACCTACAACGGCGCTTACGCCAGTAACCTCAAATAATGCTAAAATTATGAAGCCAATTATAATATAACCAATTACAACTGTGACGTTCCTCAGAAGGTAAACACCCCTACCTAAGTGCTTGAGTTTCATAGTCAACACTGATGTTAGTAGCTGAATAATGAAGAAACCAATCACAGCAACAGTTATCGCCCTAATAATGGCAAAATGAATCAAGTAGGTTTGACGCACCTCTTCCGGCAGAATTCCCGGTAGGGTTGGAGCCCAAAGAACCAATAAACCTATAGCTGCGATTAATGTTATTAAAAGAGATCTTAACAATTTCTTCATCAAGCTCACCACGTAGGGTTATCCCTCTATAAGAAAGATAGCATTTTAGAGTTAATATTTTTATGTTTTATTGCCATGTTATTTTGGGTGACTCTGTGAAAGCATATATTCTTATGAATTCTGAGCCGGGTATGATATGGGGGGTGGCCGAAGCCGCCTTCAAGATTGAAGGTGTGAAGGAAGCTTTTGCTGTGACCGGGGCAATTTGATGACATAATTCAAGTTGAATTTAAGAGGATGGAGGATCTCGGAAGAATAATTGAGAAGATTCAAAGTATAAAAGGTGTTATAAGAACCCAGACCTTAGTAGTCATTCCGCGGCCCATAAGGGAGTAACTGATAGTGTTAGCCCGAACATTAAATTTAGTCTTATTATTATTCGTTAGGACTGCTGCGCTAAAAGCAGCCCGTTAGATTTTCATTCAAGTAACCCCTCTTTCTTTTCTCTTCCGAAGAGTTTCCTTTACAGCGAGATCAACCTGCTCAACAGCCGTTCCAAGGTAATTTCTTGGATCTAGAATTCTATCTATCTCCTCAAACGTTAATAGTCTCTTAACGGTCTCATTATTTATGAGGGCTTCTTTAAATGGTCTCTTTTCTTGGGCGCTCATGATTGCTAGTTGCCTTAAGAGTTCATGGGCCTCTTGCCTGCTCATGCCCTTTTTCGTGAGAGCTATCATAACGGCTTCTGAGAGGGCTCTACCCTGAGTTAAACTTATATTCGCCAGCATCCTCTCCTCGTCGACCTCAAGGTTTGATAGAACTCCTATCATCAAATAGATTATGTAATCAACTAAGATGCATGCTTCTGGTATAATGAACCTTTCAGTAGAGGATTGTGTTAGATCCCTTTCATGCCATGTTGGAATATTCTCTAAGGCTGGGATGACAAGCCCCCGAACAACCTTTGCCAGACCACAAATTCTCTCGCAAATCTCTGGGTTACGCTTATGGGGCATCGTTGAGCTACTAACCTGTCTCTCAGCCTCAAAGGGCTCAAAGACCTCCGCTATCTCCGTTCTCTGGAGCTCCCTTATCTCGATAGCAAATTTATCTAACGTCGAGGCTATCATTGCCAGTAAGCATATTAGCTCCGCATGAACATCCCGAGATATTATCTGTGTCGTAATACCAGCTGGCTTAAGACTAAGTCTTTGCATAACAAGCTCCTGTATTCTCATAGCGTTGGGCCCTAAACCGGCCTGTGTGCCTACGGCGCCAGTTATCTTACCAACCAAGACGCGCTCTTTACACTGTCTAAGTCTCTGTATATGCCTTGAGATCTCGTGCATCCACCCGGCCATCTTGAAACCAAAGGTTATTGGTAATGCGTGCTGACCATGGGTGCGCCCAATCATTATAGTGTTCTTATAGCGGTCAGCTAAATTAAGTAAGATGAGCTCTAGGTCATTTAGGCGCTGCTCAATTATCTCCAAAGCCTCTTTAAGTTGTAATGCCCTAGCAGTATCAACAACATCGTAGCTCGTTATACCTAGATGAACGTATGCTCCGCTTGGGCCACATACTTCAGCCAGAGCCCTAACAAGAGCCATGACATCATGCTTAATCGCCTTTTCGATCTCCTTAATACGACTAACCTTAACATATTTTGTCGACGCCATCTCAGCTATCTTCTCAGCTGCTTCCTTCGGGATTTCACCAACCTCACTCTGCGCCCAAGCCAGTGCAGCCTCAACATCAAGCATCTTCTGAATATAATTTTCCTCCTCAAAGACCTTGAGCATCTCGGGTGTCCCATAGCGTCCAGCATCAATTGGTAGAATTGGCATAAATTCCCCCTCCAATATATTTATCAATTCTATGATTTTAGATTTGTTGTAGATTTTAAGTCCCTTCTTAGGAGAAGGCGCTTTTGATAAGAGACTTAAAGAAGATTATTGAGGACGCTATACTCGAATATAATAGATATAGGTCTCCTGAGACTGAAGCAAAACTACTATCGGTATCTAAAATGAGATTAAGATTGAGTTTGGCGGGAGCATCTGTTATACATGTGGATTTTATGATTACTTTGAAAACTATAGAATAATCCCAGAGGGAATGAAATTGAAAACAGTAATATCTAATATAAAGGAGGTTGATGATAAGGCGATAGTAAACATTTAGTATTATAAGCGATTAAGAGGCAGGTGCCCTTCCCTAATGCTGATTTCTAGTATGGGTTTATATTGGCTTATCTAAAGGGAAAGATGAAGGAGTATGGGAGCTCTAGTGGCCGTTGTCTCTAAGCGTCATGGAAAAGCAAATGTTATACCAGAGGCCATTAAAATGCTTAAGGCTCTCAAGCATAGAGGTGATCAATTCTATGGTATAGCGACTGATAAAACGGCAATTCTTGCAAAAGACCCATTTGAATTAAGTGACCTCTCAAGAAACGTCAGCTCTGACATAGTTATAGGCTATAATTTTAGGCGAATTCTTCGGGAAGATGAACCGCAGCCAGTTGAGGTTGGCAACTTAAAGGTGATTTTAGAGGGTAGGGTGTACTCTCCGCAGCCTATGAAAAGCGAGGTTTATGAGATAATTAAGAGGCATGGAGAAGAAGGTTTAAAGAAAGTTATTGCCGAGATGGAGGGTAGCTTCATCCTCACAATTCTTTCTGGAAGGAGACTGCTCGTTGGAAGGGATGCCATCGGCGCAGCCCCATTATATTTTTCTGAGAATGAACAAGTTCTAGCATTAGCATCTGAGCGAAAAGCCTTGTGGTCCATCGGTATGAGGGACGAGAACATAAGACCATTTTCACCCGGAAGTATGGCGGAAATAACTGGTGAGGGGATTATTTTAAGACAGGTTAAGGCATTACAGTTGTCGGGGGAGAGATGGGCTAAGGATGAGAGAAGCATATTAGAGGAACTGCACACCATATTATCAAAGTCTATTGAAGAGAGAGTTCATAATCTAGAGGGGAAGGTTTCCGTAGCATTCTCCGGCGGCTTAGACAGTAGCATTATCGCAGCCCTACTAAAGAAAGAAGCTAATATTGACACCATCTTAGTAACGGTTGGATTAGAGGGATCAAAGGAGATAGAGCACGCCGAGAAAGTTGCTGATGAAATCGGCTTAAGGATCAGGACTAGGGCGTATGCTATTGAGGATGTTGAGAAAACTCTGCCCAAGGTTTTGTGGCTAATTGAGGAGGCAGATGGCTTAAAAGTCTCAATTAAGATTCCAGAGTATTGGACTGCTGAAGTCTCCTCTAAAATGGGTTGTAAAGCAATATTTTTTGGGGAAGGGGGAGATGAATTATTTGGGGGCTATTATAAGTATCTAGAAGAATATAAAAGGTCATTGGAGGACGTTGAGAGAAGATTATTCTTGGACACAGTTAATCTTTATCACTCTTTAGAGATGAGTGAAAAGATATGCGCTTTTCATGGCCTGGAGGCCAGATTTCCATATGCAGATTATGAACTGGCTACATTCGCTCTTAAAATCCCCATCTCAAAGAAGATATTGTCTATGGATGATCCGCTCAGAAAGTGGATCTTAAGAAGGTATGCCGAGCAAATTGGTTTACCATCAGAGGTCTACCTTAAGCCTAAGAAAGCAATTCAATATGGAACTGGGGTAAGCAAAGCACTTAAGAAGATAGCTGAGAAGAACGGGTTGAGCATGCATGGTCTAGTTAATAAAATTTTTGGGAGTTTCAAGGCTAGCATGGATATTATTAATAAAATGATATAGAAAAATAGTTGAATGGTGCCAAGAGAGTCATCAAAACTTAGAAAAATCTCATCATCCACTTACTCAGTTATCGTTATGGCGCCACTTGGACATTGTGTTTCACAGGCTCTACAAACGAGGCACTCATCAACCTTAACGGGTACCGACTTCCCCTCTTTAAGCTCGTATACCCCCACAGGACAAACATCTACGCATGTTCCGCAACCAGTACACTTCTCTAAGTTGACATCTATCTTCACCATTTATGAACACCTCGACTTAAATTTCAGAAAAAAGGTATTTACTAAAATAAAAGTTTTTGGGATTCTTCGGAGCATTGCTTTCAGTTTGATGGACATGTCTCTCTTTGAATAAAAATATGATTCCCCTGAAAAAGTTAAGGAGATCTTTATTATGAATTATGATAATTCCTCCTCTGAGGGAATATTGTTTTCATCCTTTTGTATCGTAAGCCTATGTTACGACATATTCTTTCATCGATCTTCGAATCATATGGAAAATATAAGCGGACATCCACTCCCTTTTCGAGCAAGCAATCTAAAGCATCTCTTAAAAATCTATAATAAGTTTGAAGGAAAAGCTCCCAAGGAGAGAAAATCTCGATCGGCCTTTCAGCGCTTATAAGAAGATTCAGTACATTTGTAAAAGATTCATCTCTATTTAATATCCAAAATTCTTCTCGAATTACCTTAAGGTTAACAGTCTCCTCATCTCCTCTGAAGATCGAGAAAAACTTCTCGAAGGCGCTCAACAATTTTTTCTTGAATCTCTATAAATGGTCTTAACGCCCTTACTAGGTGGAAGTGCAACGAATAGCCTTGGTTTCAGGGGAGCTTCAGCAATTATATTTTGCTCTACAAGTCTTCTAAGAACACAATACACTTTTGTTCTAGGAATCCCACACCGAAGGCTTATTTTTCTAGCGGTTGATGGCTCCTCATTTACCAAAAACTCATAGATCTTTGCTTCATATTCAGAGAGACCTAAGAATGTTTTGAGATATTTGAGAAGTGGTCGAGGAGATACTAAGGCGCCTCTTTGGAAATCTATTTCCATGATTTTGATTGTGTATTCTGGGGGTTAATCTAATTAATTGCTAATTCTGATTCAGAAAATGAATAATGAGCGCTTAAGTTTAACGCTTTAAAATTTACTCCAAGTTTCCTCTCTAAACCCTAAAATTATTTCTTCAATAATAGTCTTAGCCTTCTCAATTCTCTGGGTATATTTCTTAATAAGCCTACGATGCTCTTCAACAGAGATTTCTCCCCGATGCAGTCTGATATCAGCTTCCTCAATTCCTCTCCTTGCAGAGTCTATATTAGCATTTACTCTTTCTAACCGTCTTACCGCTTCAGCGTAACGTCCCCCAGCAGATTCTATTTTAGCTTTAAGCTCCGTAAGTTTTCCCTGTGTCTTGTGAAGCTCCTCCTCAAACATTTTTCTCATCAATTGGTATTGCCGCTTGGGAATCCTCCCCCTCATATATTCTTCTCGTAGAGATTCCAGCTTCAATAAAATCTGCTCTCCATCCTCATACGCTTGAATAAAACCTCTTAGGGTCTCTAAAGAGAACTTTGTAGTTGGCATAATTTTGCTAGATGGTTTAATGAAGATAACAATTACACTGACTAGTCCAATTAAGGCCATGGCTAATATTGTTGGCCTGAAAGCTGCCCATAAAAACGAGTATTGATATTTAATGGGTGGTAGAATGGGGTTTTCATACATCGTCAAATTATAATATTCAAATGTTACTCTCTCTTGGAAGGGATTTATCCTCTCATATTTAGCTGAGGAAAACCATGGTTCTTCTATAATACTTGCACCTTCAGGTAGCAGAATAGACACAACAATTCTTGGGATAATCCACTCTTTAGGTCTTGTCATATCAATGCTTAACGTATATTTTTGCCAGCCACTTTTTTCAATGTATTTCCAGTAAGGTAGTGAATATGTTATGGCTATCCTTGCCTTTTCGCTGCTTTTTAACTTATCAGATAAAAATACATTTACGAAAACACCATACTCCCCTCTATCTTCAATTAACACATTGTTGCTTGAGCATCTCTCATACATGTCATAGACAAGTATATTAGTTGAGTTAGGTGGAAGAATTGCATAAAAACTATTTACATTAATAATTTCCACCTCATAGTAGTCCGTTGCACATATTCTCCCCCACCCATCTACTAAAATATCCCTCCTCATCTTCAAAATCTTGAAAATGCTGAATGTTGTATCTAAGAACTCTACCCACGATGAGAGGTTTATATAAGCCGGAAGTGGCCTTGTTAAATTATTAAGTAATCTGAAGTTGCTTGTCATATTCAGAAAGATCCCCTCTGGAAAACCATTTGGCAAAACTTCAGCATTTGATGGAAGTTTCAGTATTACATTGCAAAGATCGGCTTCTCCCCTTAACACTGGATATAATGGGAACTCTGCACGAAATATAAACATATATCCCTCCTTCCTTCTAATTAGATCAGAAAAAACTGCCGTTAGAGTAAAGTTATATGATTGTTCCCCATCTTCATTTGCTCCGAGATGAATTTTAAACCATTTAAAAATATTATCCTCTTCGTAAACCTCAATTTGGAGAATACCATGAGCATCATGGGCCAACAAATAGACTAAGTTCTCATGATAATCCCTTGATAAACCTACCATGTAGAAAGATGGTAATTGAATGTTAGACGGGAAGAAAAATGTATCATTAATCATAATGTATCCACCATTTAAAATGTCGATCTTCCTCTCAACGCTCACAGGGGGGCTATATACATCATTTGCGCTACCGGAAACTCCCTGTATAGAAAAGCCTGCAGTGAGTGTTACTAGAAATAGAAGACTCATTAGTAGCACTCTTAATTGACCCATTAATATCACACCATTGCATCAGGTTGGTGGTTAGTGAAGACCGGTTTAAATTTAACCGTATCCGGCCTGTCTAAGGTAATATGCTTCCTCCTTCTTTGGACCGAAGCTTCTAACCCCTTTCTCTTTAAGCTGTTTTCTGAGATTTGATGCATAGCTACTGTTTATCTCACCCCTCTTTTCCAGATACGCTATTATCTCTTCAGCTTGCTCCTCAGTATCACATCTCCTTATAAAATCAATTACATCTGGATTGTATCCATCAAATCTCCTTGACGCTATCTTCTCCCCCTCTTCTGGATTTAGTCTCACCGACGTTATTGTTATTTTACATATGCCTGTCTCCATTTCCTTAGCAAGGTTAGGAAATATTTTCTTGAAAGTTTCCTTATCAATTTCCATATGGTTTTCCTCAAAATAATTATTATTTTAGGGAGGATTTAAAGGTAATTAAACTTCCTGCATAATGTTACATATAAAGGAGATAAATGAAGATATGTAAGGTAAGAAATTTAACATCATATAGGAATGTAAATTTTGCAGCGAGATTAGGTTTAAACGTCGAATGAAGTCAATAATAAGCTTTCTCAAAAAAGATAATAATGTATTGGTAAATATTTTAATAGTTATGGAGAAGATATCTGAAATAGTTTCAAGGACAGCTTATGAACTTTTGAAAAGGGCTGTAACAAAGCTACCTCTAGATGTGAAGAAGGCTCTAGAGAGGGCCTATGAGAGAGAGCGATCTGAAGCGGGAAGGGCGCAGTTAAAAGCGATTTTGAGCAATATTGAAGCAGCTGAGAAACACGGCACATGTATATGTCAAGATACAGGAATCCCATTATTCTTTGTAAAATGGGGTTTAAATTTTAGTCTAGTGATCGACATTAAGAAACCAATAGTAGAGGCTACTAGAAGAGCAACTCTCGATGTGCTTTTGAGACCGAATGTGATAAATCCGCTAACAAAGGAGAACCTAGGCACAAATGTAGGATGGGGAATGCCCTATATTTATTATGAGGTGGACCCTGAAGCAGATTATATTGAAATAACGGCTCTTCCAAAGGGATTCGGCTCCGAGGCCAAGTCAAATCTTGTTTGGATCGTAACTAGCGAATCTATACCTGAGGCAATAATAAAATGCGTTATTGATAATACATTGGCTGCCATGGGAGAGCCCTGCCCTCCAACAATTGTAGGTTTAGGTATTGGAGGAACAGGGGACATCGCAATGTATTTAGCGAAAAAGGCGTTATTAAGAACACCACTTGGTTCTCCACACCCGAATCCTATAGTAGCTGAAATTGAACAAAGGGTATTAAGAGCTTTAAATGCTACTGGGTTAGGTCCAATGGCCATGGGAGGGGATACTACATGTCTTGCGGTTCACGCTGAGATATGCGGCTCTCATACAGCTGGTGTTCCGCTTGGAATAACATATCAGTGTTGGGCTGCAAGATATTCTACAGCGCGAATCTATCCAAATAGAGAGGTAGAATATATTACACATCCAGAGCAAATTTAAGAGGGATGTAATATAGAGAGGGAAATTCGCATACCAATATCTGAAGAGGAGGCAAGGAGACTTAAAGTTCACGATATTGTGTACGTGAGTGGCATAGTTCATACAATGCGCGATATGGGCCACCGCCGAGCCATTGAGATCATAAATCGGGGTGAAATGTTACCATTTAATTTAACGGATGGAGCAATATGGCATTGTGGGCCTATCGCTAGGAGAATAAATGATGGGTGGGAGATAATAGCAGCTGGTCCAACCTCGAGCTCAAGGTTCACGGATCTTGGTGCTGAGCTTGTCAAGAGACAACGTGTGAGGGTTATAATAGGGAAGGGAACGATGGGTGAGAGCATGATTAACGCCTTAAAGGAGGTGGGAGGGGTTTATCTTGTTGCAACAGGGGGCTGCGCTGCTCTTTACACGAAACAAATTATAAAAGTTGAAAATGTATGTTGGCTAGATCTCGGTATACCAGAAGCCACATGGGTATTAAAGGTTGATAAACTCGGCCCACTAATTGTAGGTATAGATTCGCATGGAAATGCGCTTGAACATATAATGTTCGAAAAAGTTCATAAAAACGTAAGCATAGTCTACAGTAAAGAGAAGATAGATCCTATGAGGACTTATGTCTGGTGGCCAAAAAAGATACCTGGGTTACCAGATTCTCCTTCATAAAACTATAACAATGTGATGCAAAGGAAGGGTTACCTTATTAATAGGGTAGTTTTAAATTAAAAGAGAATGGCTAATAAAAATCACGTCCACAATAACTTGCTAGGATTTTAACATGAAACTACAAACTTCTATCTTTAGAAGGCTATAATAATTATTATAACACACTCAATTACTGGTTGATGCGTGGTCTTATGAGTAAGAATAAAATTATCGAGATGTTTGAGAGGGTGAGTAAAAGTGTTGTAAACGTTGATACACTAAGGGTCTTTCAAGACCTCTTTTACCAGGTCATTCCAGTTAAGGGCATTGGGTCAGGCTTTATATTTGATGAAAAAGGTTATGTCTTAACTAATTATCATGTTATAGAAGATGCCGAGAGGATAGTTGTTACATTAGCGGATGGGCGTGTGCTTGAGGCTAGATTTATTGGAGGATATAGAGGTCTGGACGTAACCATATTGAAGATAGACGCAGATAATTTGACTGCCGCGAAGCTTGGGGACTCTGACAAGATTAGGGTTGGGCAGAGGGTCTTCGCTATCGGAAATCCCTTCGGCTTAGCTGGTGGACCAACCGTGACCTCTGGCATAATAAGCGCCGTAAAGAGAACAATTTACTCCGATAGGGGAATCTTTAAGGATTTAATTCAGACTGACGCTGCTATAAACCCAGGAAACTCCGGAGGCCCGCTAGTCAACATTGATGGTGAGGTAATTGGGATAAACACCGCTATAATCCCATTTGCTCATGGTATAGGCTTTGCTATACCAATAAATGCTGTCAAGGAAGTTGTTAGGGAAATAATGCTATACGGCTCATATGCTAAACCTTGGCTTGGAATAGCTGGTATAAGTCTTAGTAGGCAGATAGCTATGTATTATGACTTGCCTGTGGAGCACGGCGTACTTGTAGCCAACATTGTTCCGGGAAGCCCAGCTCACAGAGCTGGGGTAGAACGTGGTGATATAATAGTAGAGTTCGATGGCAAAAGAATAGATAAGATTGAGGATTTGCAGGAGATTTTATCAAAGAGGACTCCTGGCTGCGAATGTGAGGTGGCAGTAGTTCGGAATCTAAGGAAGTTTAGGGCGAAGGTCACCGTTGGTAAGGAGCCATAGAAAGAGGCTTATCTTGCTTTGGCAAACATCATAAGCGTGGTGTCCCGATGCCTAGGGTCTTAGTCTTATATTATAGTATTAGTGGCAATACTGAGAAGATGGCACGCGCTGTGATTGAGGGTCTCAGGGCTGGTGGGGTAGAAGTAGATGTTAGGTACTATGTGGATGCGGAGGAGCTCATGGCATACGATGCGACGGTTATTGGTACACCAACATATAATCGTGAGCTGCCACTTGAGATAAAGAGGATACTTAATGAAGCAACCTCAAAGAACGTTAATTTGAGTGGTAGGGTTGGCGCCGTTTTTGGATCATATGGTTGGAGTGGGGAGGCTCCAGATAAGGTTCTTGAAATAATGGAAAGTGGGCTTGGGATGCACGTATTAAAGCCGCCTCTAAAGATAAAGGGCTCCCCAGATCAATATGGGTTAGAGAAGTGCAGAGATCTGGGCAGAAGAGTTGTAGAGGAACTGAGAACTAGGACTGCGAAAGAAAAGAATAATGCTGGGAACCAAGATAATCCAGTCGCATTTTAATTTATCTGAACTGGAATCGTGCCAATGTTCTAGCAAAGCCTTATATGTTCTTGCGTGAATAACGGTTTTTAGGGCACTAGGTCTGCTGGTAACATTGAAGCCATCGGGCAAAGCGCATTAATGTCCGGAATAAGGACCTTCTTATCTGGGTTTAGTATAGCCGCGGTCTCGGACATGAAGTTAACGCCGCAAAAAACGATGATTTTTGCCTCTGTTTGTGCCGCGTGAAGAGACAATTCTAAGCTATCTCTAACGAAGTCCGCTATATCCTGAACTTCAGGGCGCTGATAATTATGCGCCAATATAATTGCTCTCTTCTCCCGCTTTAACCTCTCTGTTTTACTCGCTAACTCTGCTTGCTTGAACGTACTGCACTCCTCTATACATCTTATTAAGTAATGAGAATAAACAATCACTTAAATTCTTATTGATGAGTTAGATAATAAGACCCTTTACCAATTTTAACCTAATCTCAATATTATTTCTAAGGCTACTCGGTTAGGATATCACTTTTTAGCATCGCTTACAGCCCCAGCAAGATTAAGCATAAATATTTCTAATCTTGGATTGACCCTCATAGGATTTGCTGGAAGAACTAAGTTTCTATATTTATATTTTTCCAGAAAGAGCAATTAAAGAGTAAGGAGGACGAGGAAAGCTTTAAAAGTCGATAGGCGTTATTTTCACGCTCTTTCCCCTAGAATCTTTTTCATGATGAGCTGCGCTACCTTAAGCCCCGCTAAGCAACATTCCACCAAAAATCGGTCCCATCCTTGGCGTCTGGCCTATTGCTGCAACAGCCATCCCTGCAACAAACAGTCCAGGACAAACCTTCCTAGTGCCCTCTATAACCAATTTTTCAACTTCATGAGCCCATATAGACTTTTCACCCCTAACGTTAATGTTTAGCTCTGGTATTTTCTTAGAAATTACTGAGACTACTTCAGCCTCGTGACCTGTGCAGTCTACAACAGCCCTCGCCTTAATTCCAATTGGGTCAACGTGGAGCCCAGCCATCATTACAGAGGACCATTGCACAACCACACCTACAATTCTAGGCGGATGACCCCTATATATTACATCGTCAATGGTGACCCCAAGAATTATTTTTGCGCCGTAATCTATAGCCTTAGATGCCAATTTAGCTATAATCTCAGCAACATCAACGACA
>JAWAXL010000026.1:0-18342 GCA_038820405.1 Bathyarchaeia archaeon | reverse complement strand
CTATAACGTGGGCTGAAACACCGTCCGGTCCGCTTCCGCTCCCCATCTTGAAAGCATGCCAAACTGATTTGGGCATTATACGGCTGCTCTGTCCTTTAACTTTCCTTCTAAGTCACGGCGGCCTCCATAATAATGTTTTGGAGCAGATGTTGTGAGGAATACGTTGAAGGTGGTTGATGGTATTAGGAGTGCCTTTTACGATGTTGTTGGTGCTTGTCTAAATAGCTTTATCTTTTTGTAGCTTGTTATTGTGGTATGGAGGAGATAGTGTTGTCTACACCTATTACTCCTGAGGATATTGCTGAGGGAGAGGATGTTGACTTCACCGAGGTTGAGGAGCATTGGAACGTCTATAAACTGAGTGATGGAACCACGCTTAAGGTTAAGCTGGTTCTAGTGGGCGTAAAGAGGCTGAAGAAATATAATCCGGATGGATCACCTATATACATAATCCAGTCTCAGAATGTTGTAAGATCTATGAATATATCAAAAGAACTGTATGCTAAGCCTAAGCACCCAACAATGAAGCCAGTTTAAGTAGAATAATGCCATCCCATTATTTCATGAAGAGAGACTGGCTCGGCATAAAGTTATGTAAAGTGTGGGAGAGAAGTAGCTGCTTACCAGCTAGCATTGCTAGGCTAGAGACGGGGATTGAAGAAGAACATCCTCAGACCCCCAAGTTTCATATTCAATTCGCAGGAATGAGAGAAATTTTAAGCAAAATTTGTTATTTTTGTGGATTTGGGATGCTGGCCGTGCCGAGTTCAGTAGGCTGATGGAGAGGTTCACGCTTGCTCTAACCATTCGGGGAGATGTTGGCCCCTCAATAGGTCTTCTAATGTTTCCCTTTCTCTTATAAGAGCATACATTCCATCTTTAACTAAGACCTCCGGACACCTCGGCCTAGAATTATATTGTGAGCTCATTACGAAGCCATATGCTCCTGCATTCAATATTGCTAGTAAGTCCCCCTCATGAACTTCTGGTAGAGGTCTATCTCTTGCCAATATGTCGCCAGATTCGCAGAGTGGACCAGCAATATCATATACCTCTTTCTCAGGATCATTAAGCCTATTTGCAACAATTATCTGGTGGTAGGCGCCATATATCACCGGCCTAATTAAGAGATTAAAGCCGGCATCGACGCCAATAAACTTCTTGAAGGGTGTTATTTTGACTGTGTTTACCCTTGTTAGTAGTATGCCTGCATCACAGACTATGTATCTGCCGGGCTCGATGCAGAAGAAAGGTTCACCTAAATCGTACTCCTTAACCTTATCTCTAAATATCTTAAGCAATCTCTCCGCAAAAACCTCTAGGTCCAGCGGCTTCTCTCCAGGCTTATATGGTACACCTAAGCCGCCACCAAAATCTATGAATTCAAAAGATATGCCGAGCTCCCTTCTAACCCTATGAGCCACCTCTAAAAGTTTCTCCGCGGCGAGAGCGAATGGCTCAACATCCAGTATTCCAGAACCTATATGCATATGTATTCCGAATCTCCTCACGCCAGCCTCCTTGGCGATCTCATAGGACTTGATTACATCGGTCTCCCATATCCCAAACTTAGAGTTTCTACCAGCTGTGATGACGTGCTCATGGTGTCCAGCTCCTATCTCAGGATTAACTCTGATGGATAGGATCTCTGGAACGTGGAGTTTAATTAGTCTTCTCAGCTGGGAGAGAGAATCTATGTTGATCACGACATTAGCTTTTACTAAAAAATCTAGTTCATCATTTCTAACACTTGTTCCAGTGAAAAGTATTTTCATTGGCTGAAAACCAGCCCTTAATGCTAAGAAGACTTCTCCTGGGCTTACTGCATCAAGGTATGCACCCTCATCCCTTAAAATTTTTAGGACTGCTAGGCTAGTATTAGCCTTAGCAGAATAATAGACTCTTATCTTCTCATAACGTTTTTGGAGAGTTTCTACTAACCTATGGTAGTTTTCACGTATACAGTTCTCGCTTAAGACGTATAATGGAGTATCAAATTTATTTGCAAGATCAATCGATGAGACGCCATCGACATATAGATTCCCAGCCCTATTCTCTAAAAATTTATGGGGACTTGTGAAGCCCATACTATAACTCACAATAACCCTAAATGTATCCTTTAGCAATCATGAACTCCGCACTAAGTATTCCCGCACCAGCAGCGCCACGGATTGTATTATGACCTAGGCATAGATACTTGATCGTCATAACTGGATCAGTTCTTATTCGCCCAACAACCACGCTCATGCCTCTTCCAGCATCCCTATCGAGTCTAGGCTGAGGTCTATCAATCTCATCCCTAACGATTATTGGCCTCTCCGGGGCAAATGGCAGCTTGAGCTTCTGAGGCTCGCCAATGAAGTTTCTAAATGCCTCTTTAACCTCCTCAACAGTCGGCTTATCTTCTAGATCCACGTAAACCACTTCTAAGTGACCGTCCTTAACGTTAACCCTATTGCAGCTAGCACTTATAGCTATGTCTGCTAATTTTACTCTCTTACCATCGAACACACCGAGGATCTTCTTCGTTTCAGCTTCGATCTTCTCCTCCTCTTTAGCAATATATGGGATAACGTTATCAATTATGTCTAACGAGGGGACCCCGGGGTAGCCAGCTCCACTTAGTGCCTGCATGGTTGTAACGATAACTCTCCTCAGACCAAACTTCATTAATGGTTTTAGTGTTAATGCGAGCTGTATGGTTGAGCAGTTAGGGTCGGTTGATATGAAGCCGCTCCAGCCCCGCCTACGCCTCTGTATCGGTATAAGTTCAAGGTGTTCCGGGTTAACCTCTGGTATCAATAATGGCACATCTTCCTCCATCCTATGGGCTGCAGCCTTACTTATAACTGGGAATTCTGTTGCAAAGCTCTCCTCTACTGGACCAGCTATGTCTCCGGGGAGGGCTGAGAAAACAATGTCTACGTCCCCAGCTTCTTTAAGGGACTTGAGGTCTGCGTTAACAACGGTCATTTCACCTACTTCCTTAGGCATCTCGGTCTCCATGCGCCATATACATACATCCCTATACTTTTTTCCAGCAGAGCGCTCAGAGGCAGCCAATACTGAAATATCGAACCATGAGTGATTTTCCAGCAGCTGAATGAACCTTTGACCAACTGCACCAGTCGCGGCCAATATTGCTGCTCTTCTACGCTTCAAGGGTATTCCTCACGGACATTACGGCCTCATTAATTTTACTTTCATCTATAAATATGCTTATTGTCGCCTTACTAGTTGTAACCTCAACTATATTTATGCCCTTGGATGCTAAAGCATTAGCTATTTTTGCGACCCAGCCTGGTGAATCCACAAAATCTGGGTGGGAGATCTCTATGAGACCAACATTAGTTAGGCAACTTAAAGCCTTAACGAAGTCTAGAGAATGCAGTTTACTCATTAGCCCCTTTAAGTCTTTGGTTATTGTGAAGATGGTGATAGAGCGCCTGCCAGTGCTAACCCCAAGAATGGCATCTTCGCTTAGAGATGAAAATATTTTACTCAGATTGCTTGGGTTGATGTCGCAGATCAGGCTTATAGCGGAAATATTTCTCTCCTCCTTAATCTCAAAGGACCTTGAGTTCAAAACGCCCACCACTTCCGTTCCGTGCGATCTAAGATCTCCTGACATGAAGCCCATCACCTTGAGCTTCTGGCCTGGAATCTTATATTTTAGGGCCTCCGCTTTAATAATCTTGGCGCCACCATGCGCAAGGGCAAACATTTCATAAATGTCGATTTTATCTAGTACACGTGGATTATCAACAATTCTAGGATCTGCTGAGAGAACACCATTTGTCTCCTTAACGAGAAGAACTTCTTCAGCTCTTGCGCAATTCGCCAGTATGAGGGCAGTCGTATCACTACCTCCCCTACCAAGCGTGGTCACATTCCCATACTTATCTTTGCCGAGAAAACCACATATGACGACAATCTTTCCACTTGATAAGAGAGGCTCAATATATTTTTGAACGCGAATACGGATTTCATGCATATCGGGCTTAGCATCCCTAAAGTTTGAGTCCGTTATTATGGGCCATTCTTCATGGTTCGGATCGATGTAGACGGCATCTGCATTAAGGGCCTTTAGCGCCGAGCAGAAGATCCTTGCACTTGTTCTCTCGCCCATTGAGAGTATATCGGCGTAATCCTTATCATCTACCTTCCCCAGCTTCGAGATTATGTTTATTAAATTATCCGTAGTATTTCCCATAGCGGAAACTACTACGATAAACTCCTTAAATCCGGACTTCAAAATCATCTCTGCGGCTTTTTTAATCTTTTCTCCACTAGAGAGGTCTGCACCACCAAATTTTATAACAACTCTACCCTTTACTAGGAAGATCGCTCCCTCCTATGAGAGCCCTAGCACATCATCCATGCTATAAATTCCAGGTTTCTCCTGTTTATAAACCCATTCCACAGCATATAGGGCACCCTGAGCGAAAACATTCCTTGAGAAAGCCGTATGCTCAATACGTATCATTTCATGGGGGCCAGCTATAATTACTTCATGGATGCCTGGAATGCCGCCAGCCCTGACAGACAATATCTCTAGATCATTGGGCCCCCTAGCGCTCAAGCCCCTCCAACCATAAATTATGTTCTTATAGCCCCTAACCTCTGAAATTATCTCCCCCATCTTCTTTGCCGTCCCACTAGGAGCATCCCTCTTACCCGAGTGATGCATTTCAATTATACTGACCTCATAATTCACGGGGAAAGCTTTAATCATGCGTAGGAGCTTTAGAAGTATATTTATGCCTATAGCGAAGTTCGGTGAGAAGACTGCTGGAACCTTACTTACGACGGTGTTCCTGATCTTACGCATCTGCTCCTCAGTAAAACCCGTTGTCCCCATCACTATCTTCTTACCTAGATTAGCAACCCTCGGAATATTTACAACTTCAGCCTTGGGCGTTGTAAAAGATACATATACGTCAGCATCATCGACTGCTTCAGGTATCCTTGAGGGATCAACAATTTCAATGTTTAAATCGCAGATACCAGCTTCCCTCAGAGTTTTATTTATGCCTGGATCATCCTTTGCCGCTACAGCGCCAACTATCTTAAAACCTCTCATAATAGCCTCTCTAATCAATGTGCTTCCCATCCTTCCAGTGGCGCCTGCGATGCATAATTTAATACTGGTCATAAGTTAACCTCCTCCACAAATGCTCGTTATAAAGGCGATCGCTTAAATCTACATCAAAGAAGTCTTCAATGGGTTTGAGGATTTCGGGATTCTTCTCATACACCGTTCTAACAACCTTTAAGACCGTCTCTAGACCCTTCTTTGTCATCTTTCCAAGAGGACGCCTGCATGGGCCGGATGGCATACCTAGGATATTCATAATAGTCTTGTATGGTAATGGGTTCCTAGCCCTACATGCGATGGTGCCATAAGGGGTCTCCTCCTCGGTTTTAACAGTCACTATTGAGAATAATGGTTTTAGGGCTTCATTTAGTAGTCTGGCCTCCTCAAACCTTTTTTCAAGAATAGCCCTTGTTAACTTTTCAACAGCATTTGGGACTATATTCGAGACCACTGAAACAACGCCATTGGCGCGTATCTCTGGGTGAACCATTATTTCATATGTTTTATCATCGTCCCCGGATAAAATATAAAACTTGTCTCCACAGAGCTTCCTAGTTAACTTCATGTTATCTATGTTTCCAGTGGCCTCCTTAACAGCCCTAACATTCTCAAATTTTGAATGGAGAATTGCTAGGTCTTGTGGGAGTATCTGAGTTCCAGTCCTACCTGGAATAACATATGGTATCACTTGAACCTCAGGGAACAGGCGTGCAATTGGTTCAATATACTCTCTTCTTATCTCCAGAGAGCTTGGCCCATTATAATATGGATCCACAAGTAGGATGCATCTAACGCCGAGATCATAAACTTTCTTTGTCATCTTAACTGTTTTCTCAGTGCAGTTGCTTCCTGTCCCAGCTATAACCACGCATTTATCACCAGCAACCTCGAGTGCTTCCTTAATAACCTCTATACTCTCCTCATAAGTTAATGTTGGGCTCTCACCAGTTGTCCCAACCACTAATATCCCGCTCACACCATCTTTAATCTGGAACTCAATAAGTCTCCTTAAGCCCTCTAGGTCGATCTCAAAATTATCTTTCATGGGTGTTATAAGTGCGGTATAACACCCCTCAAATTTCTCTATTCTCATTTGCTCATTCCTCTGAGTGGCAAAATTTTTGGATATTTATGGCTATTTATGTTTTTCGTTTATAAAGTACGAAAAATGTAAAAGAAATACATTTTTATCTCTACGAATGTCGTAAAACTTTTAATTAAATGAAAGCAATATATTAGTGTGGATCAGACGGATCTTCAAATACTGCGCATATTGAAGGAGAATTCTAGAGCTAAGTATGTGGATATAGCTGATGCTGTCGGTTTAACGGAGGGCGCTGTCAGAAGGAGAATAAAGCAGCTTAAAGATCGCGGAATAATAAAGAGATTCACTATTGAGACGAGTATGGAGCTAGAGGGAATAGTTTTGATTGAGACCGAGACGGCTAAGACAAAAGGGGTTGTGGAGCATGTGAAAAAGATATGTGATAAAGTCTTTGAGGTATCGGGCGAATATGATATTGCGGCATTAGTTCAGGCCTACACTGTTGAGGAATTGAACAGTAAGGTAGACGAGATAAGAAAACTTCCAGGGGTTTTAAATACAAAAACACTAGTAAAGCTTAAGGATTAATAAGAATTCACGCCTCTTAAGGCAGTTAAAGCAGTATACATTTTCTCATATGCCCTCGCAAAATCCACATCTCTAGAGAGTAGATTACGGGTTTCCATGTAGAATTTAATAAAAGAGCCGTGATCTGCCCCCTCAATAATATTTTTTAGCTCCATTGCTCTCTTAATCATCTTGTTTATATAGGTGATAACATATTCGTTGTCGATCTGCAGCGAGGCATAAAGTGATGGATCCTCGCTCATTACAGCCTCACTCAAAATAAACTGTAGTGTAAATGTTGTTCCACTAAGACATTTAAGCATATCTATATCTTCCTCGGCAACAACTGATGCGAAAACAATATTTATAAAATGTGTTAGAGAGAGAATTAGAGCCATGGCTTTCTCATGGATGTTATAGTCAACCGGTATTAGAGTGGTCTCTGGGAAAATCTTCTCAGCCAGTTCTTTTTCAGCCATAAGGTCGACAACCGGTATTAACGCAATTTTTTCACTGGAGAGTTTCTGGGCGCCGAAGCCAAAGAGCGGGTGAAGTGATAAAACTTTTATGCCACGCTCTGCAACCATTTTTAGAATTGGTAGAACCCTCGATTTAAGAGAGGAGATTTCTATGACGGTTTTTTGCTCATTTAGCTCTGGTAGTATTTCGACTAAAACTTTAGGGGTCGCATCGATCGGTGTAGATATGAACACTAGGTTGGCTTTTCTGGTAGCTTCAATATTGCTTTCGGCTAGCCCTACATTCATAATACTGGCGATTTCTCTAGCCTTATCCACCCTAATATCTGATATAATTACTCTATGGCCATGCTCAAGGAAGTATTTTGTGAACCAGATGCCCATTCTCCCAGCTCCACCAATTATAGCGACGATCATTTAGAATCCACCTTACTAAGGTTGTTTATGATTAGATTCAATGACTTTCCGCTGCACACGCTTCGACTCCTCAATTAGAAAATTTAGGAGTCTTAGAGAGGAATTCACGTCTATATTATACTTTTTGCTTAAATCTATAACCTTGTTCCTTAATTCGCTTTCAACGGAGGGATCCTCAAGAGGCATTTTATTTTGAGCCTTTATTTCACCAATTCTCTTCACCATAGATAATCTCTCACCGGCCAACCTAATTATCTCAAGTGTTAACTCGGCAACTTTATTTCTTAATATCTCAAGTTCGTTAGAAAGCAATTTTCCCCCCAAATTTATGTAATTTTTTAATGTAAAAGCTTTTTCATGAACTAATGTTTAATGTTTATGCCATGTTATATAAGTCTACCCTCTCCTCTATCTACACAAGATATTCAAGGATATACTAGATTTTTTGGAAATTCCTCACACTTAAAAACTAAAAATATAAAGACTAATGTGTTTAGAGTTTGTGGGGGAACATATGCATCTATTAAATTTTAAGGGCTGGTCTGGAGAGCAGATAATGAGGATTGTTGATAAGGGTATAGGGGTGAAGAATGATCCTGCTATTTATTGTAATGCCCTAACTGGGAAATCGTTAGCAATGATCTTTCAGAAGACTTCGACTAGGACTAGAGTTTCCTTTGAGGTTGCCATGACGCAGATGGGTGGGCACGCAATCTATATGGATTGGAGGGCAACGAACTTCACAATAGCGGATATTTATGATGAGACCCAGTATCTTTCGCGGAACGTTGATTGTATATTGGCAAGGCTATTAAGGCACTCGGACCTTCAGGTTATGGCTAAGGCATCTAGGGTTCCAATCATAAATGGTTGCGATGAAAAATACCATCCAAGCCAAGTTATAGCGGATCTCATAACTATGAAGGAGAAGAAGGGGACTTTGAGGGGCGTTAAGCTAGTTTATGTGGGCGTACATAACAATGTATGCAATTCTCTGATTGAGGTGTGTACGAAAGTTGGTGTGAAGATAGTTACCGTTACGCCAATTATTAATGAGCCCTCTAGGGATGATGAGCTCCTAGAGGAGGCTAGAAGAACTGGTTTGTGGGAGACGACTCTCGACTTAAAGAGCGCTGTAAAGGGTGCTGACTTCGTCTATACTGATACTTGGGTAGACATGGAGTTTTTCAGGGATCCAAGGTATGCGGATGAGAGGGAGAGGCGCATAAAGATAATGATGCCATACCAAATAAATAAGGAAAATATGGCTGGAAGCAATGCTTGGATAATGCATGATATGCCAATACATAGGGGGTATGAGATAAGCCCCGAGATGATTGAGGATCAAAGGTCAATTATCTATGAACAAAGCGAGAACAGATTATATGCAGCGAAGGCAATTCTCTTAAAATTGCTCGGCAAATACTAGCTGAGCCTGAAAAGTCCATAATTCTTAAATAACCCATTCCTCAATTTAATAACTCAATACTGATTAAGTATTGGGTGGAAGATGTGGGAGATTATCCAGCTGAATGGTATAAAAAGTATTTACTATTTGGTAAATGGAGCTGGGAGGGCATAGAAGTAAAAGATCCTGGACTTAAAAAATATATATGTCTTAGACCCGCTATCATACCGCACTCCATGGGTAGGCATGCCAAGGTGAGGTTCGGTAAGGCTGAGGTTAACATTGTTGAGCGGCTCGTAAATCAGCTCATGCGTCCTGGTAGGAATGGGGGTAAGAAGGCCAAAGCCATTAAAATTGTTAAGAATGCCTTCGAGATAATTCATCTCCAGACCGATAGAAATCCAATTGAAGTTCTCGTCAGGGCAATTGAGAATGCAGCTCCATACGAGGATACTACAAGAATAATGTATGGTGGAATAGTTTATCACCAATCTGTTGATATATCTCCTCAGAGGAGGATCGATTTAGCTCTAAGATGTATTGGTGAAGGGGCCCGCCTCTCAGCCCTCAGCAACTCAAAAACTATAGAGGAATGCTTAGCCGAGGAAATAATTTTGGCAGCAAACAACGATCTTAAGAGCTACGCAATACAGCGTAAGAATGAGTTAGAAAGGATAGCCTTACATGCACGTTAGAATAACGTTTTTATAATAATATATAATATTTGAATTAATCCAAAACATTGTATAAGGGCATTATACTTCGGGAGGAGAATCCATGAAATTACTCATAAAAGGTGGCTATGTATATGATCCTTTAAATGACATTGATGGCGAGATCATGGATATAGCTGTTGAGGATGGCAAGATTGTTGAGAAAGTTGATGAGCATGAGGCTTATATGATTGATGCTTCTGGAATGATCGTCATGCCAGGTGGAATAGACATACATACTCATATAGCTGGTGCCGAGGTTAATTCCGGTAGGCTTCTCAGGCCTGAGGATCACGTTCGTGACGTTGAGCCTAAAACGCCAATAACGAGGTCTGGAGTAGGATACTCTATTCCATCAACATTCACAACGGGTTATCGTTATGCACGCATGGGATACACGCTCCTCTGTAACCCCTCGATGCCACCCCTAGAGGCTAAGCATACACATGAAGAACTTGATGATATACCAATGGTTGATAAGGTAACTTTCCCACTACTTGGGGATTGGTGGTTTGTTCTAGAGTATCTAAGAGATAAGAAGATTAAGGAGTGCGCTGAGCATGTGGCTTGGATGATCGTTGCAACGAAGGGCTATGCGATCAAGATAGTTAACCCCGGCGGACTAGAAACCTGGGGCTTTGGTGGAAACGTTAAAAGCTTAGATGATCCGGTGCCTTACTTTAATGTGACCCCCAGAGAGATAATTCGTGGACTATGCATGGTTAATAAGATCCTCAACCTACCACATACAATACATGTTCATACTAATAGGCTTGGACAGCCGGGCAACCATGCTACAACCATTGAGACAATGGACTGTGTTAAAGATCTAGCTATGGGCGATAAGCCAGTTATACATGTCACGCACTGCCAGTTCAGCGCATTCAAGGGCGATAATTGGGCAACAATGCGCTCAGGGGCTGAGGAGATAGCCAAGTACATTAATGCGCATAATCACGCCACTCTGGATATGGGTCAGGTAATATTCACGGATACCACTACAATGACGGCTGATGGACCATGGCAATACACTCTCTATGAGATAAGCGGGAACAAGTGGGTCAACCATGATGTTGAGGTTGAGACAAGTTCAGGTATAGTTCCCTTTAGGTATAGGCGTAAAAGCTATGTCCACGCAACAATGTGGTCCATAGGTTTAGAGTTAGCCCTACTAATAAAGGATCCATGGAAGATATATTTGACTACAGACCATCCAAATGGAGGCCCCTTTACGGAATATCCAAGAATAATATCGTGGCTTATGAGCAGGAAGGCTAGAGAAGAGACTCTCAGGAAAATTAATAGGAAGGCTAGGGCCAGGTCTCTCCTCCCGAGTATAGATAGGGAATACACTTTTTATGAGGTAGCGATAGCCACGCGGGCTGGTCAGGCTAGAGCGTTAGGCTTAAGGAATAAGGGTCATTTAGGCGTTGGTGCTGATGCCGATATAGCTATTTATGATATCGACCCAAGGAGGATTGATCCATCAGAGGATTACAAGACTGTTCAAAGAGTATTCTCTAGAGCCGCATATACAATCAAGGATGGTGAGATCGTTGTTAAGGGCGGAGAGATCATTAAGGTTTTAGATGGGAGAACTTACTGGATAAGCTTTGAGGTAGCATCTCAGATAGATCCATTATCAGGCGTATCAGAAAAACTGAAAAGGAAGTTCAGGGAGTATTGGACTGTTGAACTCGAAAATTATTTTATACCAGAGGGATATCTCAAACATTCAGCGCCAATAAAGATTAGAGTGGAGGGATAAACCATTATAGTCCATATAACTCCTAAGTATGAGTTTAAGGTTCCGGTTTACGCATACTGCATTTCACCAGACGTGCTTGATGGTAAGAGTCTCGAAGAAATACTAAAGTTGAGGATCTTAGAAGGAAATAGAAACCGCCTACTTGGAGACCTATTTAATGTAAGTCTTAAGGGGAAGAATGAGGAAGCTGAGCCCATAATAAATCTCTCAGGGATTCTTATAAAAGTTCGAGGGATTGGGACAAATATGACAAAAGGCAAAATCGTGATAGACGGTGACATTGGAATGCACCTCGGAGAAGAGATGAGAGGAGGCGAAATAATAGTTAATGGTTATGCCGACTCATGGGCCGGAGGCGCTATGAGGGGTGGTAGGATAGAGATCAAGGGCTCCGCCGGGGACTGTATAGGCGCACCCTACCGCGGAAGCAAGGAGGGGATGAGGGGCGGAACAATAGTTATACATGGGGATGCTGGTAGGGAGGTCGGGTGTCTCATGGGGGGCGGACTCATCAGGATATATGGTTCCGTTAAGCATTTTGTTGGGATAAACATGATTGATGGAACAATAGTCGTTCACGGGGACTGCTCCGGTAAAGCTGGGGGAGCCATGAGGGGTGGTAGAATAATTATATGCGGCTATATCCCATCTGTCCTACCGACATTCACCATTGAAGATATAAGGCCAAGCGTAAATATAGATGGAGAAAAAATTAGTGGTCCCTTCTATAGATTTGTTGGCGACATAGCAGATGATGGTGAGGGCAGGCTCTTTGTATCGAAGGATAAGAACCCACACCTATCCTTTTATGAAAAGTACCTATAGAGGGACAGAGATTGCCCATAAGTATAAACAGGGAAGCTGCGAAGATTGTCAAAGAGATCTGTAACCACCCAGAGAAATATAATGTTATAGTTGAGAGGAGTGCACAAGGGGCATATATTATTGATGCTGGAATCGAGGCGAGAGGCGGCTTCCTCGTAGGCAGACTCATAGTAGAAATATGCCTAGGAGGTCTAGGTGAGGCAAGCCTATCCACAATGAATATAGGAGACTTAGAGCTCCCATTAATAAATGTTTATACTGATCAACCAGTCATTTCAACGCTTGCCTCGCAAATGGCTGGGTGGAGAATTAAGGTTGGCGATTACACGGCAATGGGTTCCGGGCCAGCTAGAGCATTAGCCCAGAAACCCAAGAGTATTTATGAGAGAATAGGGTATAAGGATGAAGCCGATGAAGCCGTAATAATTTTAGAATCATTAAGGAAGCCTCCGGAAGAAGCCATTAGGAGCATCGCTGAATCTTGCCATGTTCCACCAGAAAAACTCTATATAATAGTCTTCTCAACCTCATCCATTACTGGTTTAACGCAGGTCTCCGGCAGGGTTGTTGAGGTTGGAATATATAGGTTGGTTGAAATGGGTTTCGACGCTAATACGATAATTTATGCGTCAGGAGAAGCTCCAATACCACCGCCGCACCCTAATGAGACGGAGTCTATGGGCAGATCCAACGATATGATATTATATGGCGGCTCTATAAACCTCGTTGTAGATTACTCTGACGAAGAACATTTAGAAAAGATTGTAAAAGAAGCTGTTTCATCGGCTTCAAAGGATTATGGAAAATCTTTCGCTGAAATATTTAGGGAGACTGGTGGAGACTTTTATAAGATTGATCCAAAGGTATTTGCTCCAGCCAGGATTATGATAATGAATAAGAAAACTGGAAGAACATTCTCTTCTGGAAAAATAAATATAGAAGTATTGTTGAAATCTATTGGATTACGTTAGCTGGATCTTACCTATGGATGCCTCCCGCTTTCTTTTTGACATCTTGGTTAATAACTCTATAATCTTGCTATCTTCTAAAGGTTTTATCTCCAGAATTCCCTTAGATTCGACCCTCTTAAGTATTTCATCTCCCACCTCAGTCCGCACTATAGTTAGTGTCCAACCCTCAAGCCCAAGTCCACCAACAGATATATCGGAAAGCTCCGCAGAAAAATCTGGACAGGCACTACAGAATTTACATGCATATTTTCTAACATCCTTTAAAGGAGCGGCTCTAACCTGACCATTCCTCATACCAATAAGGAACTTACCTTTAATGTTAACTTTTACAACATCTTCCGGCTTAATATCTAGTTTACTCTGTAGTAAATCCCTAACTAGACTATCATACATGAAACTTTCGCTGCAAAATAGACCTATAGTAAATTTTAGGGCGTCAGCATACTTCCTTAAAATTGCTTGAATTCGTCTGATGGCGCGTATTTGGCATGGGGTTCCAACAAAAGCCATCTTACCCAAATTCTTTTGAACCCCGCTTCTAAATGCCAGCAGATTTGGGGAGTATGTATATCTTGTTCCAGCGCATCTGAGGAGATCCCCTCTTGAAACGGCTAGCATGGGAGTGGCTTTTAATGGATTAATGATCTCTCTGCCCGCTACCGCAGCCCCCTGTATAACGTTATCCTCAAGCATGGAGATTAAAATGGAAGTTACTACGCCTCCATCCTGACAGACCTGCATAATCTTTTCATCTCTCGTTCGTGCTACCATAACCCGACTATAAATGCCAAACTCTTCTTCCGCACTTCTCTCTCTCCCAAATATGAGACGCTCTAGGGAGACTATAGAGACATTATATCTTGGGCAGACACTGGCACAGAGGCCACACGCTTTACACTCACCGACAATCTTTGGACCCTCATCATAATATAGGACGTTGTGAGGACATGAAATGACACATGCGGCACATCCAGTACATATTCCACTATCAATAACAAACTTCTTCAAACTCTCCTCAAAACTAATTTTTTCAATAGGCATTCATCATCACCAACACTAAGAGGGGAATAAAACACAAATATTTTTGGATCGTTGGTTAAAAAGATTTCCCGATGGACTTAAATCAAATATTTAATGAAGCATTAACTGTCAGGTCAGCGGTGTTTCTTAATCTAATAAGCCAAGTTAATCAAATATTAACATATGAGGCTGAGGCGGGTTGTATAGGGGAATTAAGGATTACCGGCAGGCTTATTCGCATTCCTCCGAGAGGAGAGGTTATTGTAATTGGTGACATCCATGGAGACCTTGAAAGTTTAAATCATATACTCAGCACATCAAATTTTATAGGTAAGATATTAAACGGACTTAATGTCTATCTAATCTTTCTTGGAGATTATGGGGACAGAGGTGAGTATTCTCCAGAAGTTTACCATGTCACCCTTACATTAAAGAAACTCTTCCCCGAAAAGGTTATTCTCTTACAGGGTAATCATGAGGGCCCCGAGGATCTGCTAGCATACCCCCATGACTTACCCTACCAAATGCGAAGAAAGTTTGGCTCAGAGGGGCTCACAATTTATAAAGAGTTGGCTGATCTCTTTAGGCGCTTCTATACAGCTGTTCTGGTGAAGGATAAATATGTGATGCTACATGGAGGAGTGCCAAGTGAGGCGAGAAGCCTCGAAGACGTTGCCTTCGCCTATATAAAGCACCCAGCTGAAAGACACCTTGAGGAAATTCTGTGGAGCGATCCCTCAGACTGGATAACTGGAAAATATCCATCGCCACGTGGAGCTGGCTATCTCTTCGGCAAGGACATAACAGCCAAGTTCCTTAAGCTCCTAGACGTGAAATTCTTAATCAGGGGGCACGAGCCGGCCGATGAGGGATATAAATTTAATCATGATGGGAGGATTTTAACGCTATTCAGCATGAAGGGACCACCATATTATAATTCTAATGCAGCATATCTTATGATAGACCTTGCACTCCAATTTAATTATGCCGAGGAGATTAAAATGCATATTAAGAGATTTTAAGGCGGCTGGCTGCATCATTAATGTCAAACATCAAATTATTAAGCCTGATTAGATAAGTAGATACTGATGTTGAAGGGATATTACACGTCAACTATTGGAAGTTTCCCGCTAACGGATACAGAGGATAATAGAAGGAGGTGCCTAAAGGATTTAATTGCGCTCAGAATAGATTACCCAGCGTATCCCCAACTAACAGATATGGGTAAACAATTTTTAGATGATTTAGCCAGCCAGAATAGTGGAATATCTTTTTATCAAGGTGAATATAAGATTACTAAAAAAGAAATAAATGTCGATGTTAAGCCTCCAGGACTTGAGCCCTTCCTTTGGACAGTTAATTACATTGAGAAGAGGGGTTTGGGGGTTAAGATTAAGGCTCCAGTGACCGGGCCATTCACACTAGCATCATATATAATGGTCAGCGATAGGAGGAGCCTAGCAGATAGGGCTATAGGAGATATTAATCTCATTGAGCAAATTGCGCAGATAATCTCAAAGACTTGCAATATTATTTCTAAGAAGGCTGAGATGATCTCGATAGATGAGCCCATCCTGAGCATTATAGTAGGCTTAAGAGTGATATTCAAGTATAGTGAGAATGAGATTAAGAAAGTCCTAGACTTTATCAGAAATAACTGCGGAAACACTTTAACCGGGATACATGTCTGCGGCAGAATATCACCAAAACTAGCAAACATCCTCCTAGGAACAGAACTCGACTTTTTAAGTCATGAATTCTATGATACGCCAGCTAATATGCGGGTTTATAGCCCCAATGATATTAAAAAGAGCGGAAAAATATTGTCCGTTGGCTGCCTATCAACTAGGAAACCAAATGTAGAGAGCGTCGAGGAGATCGCCGAGTTTATGAGGAAATTTAAGGGATTTGGCGATTGCCTAATATTTACACCAGATTGCGGCTTCAGAAATCTAATTATTGATAACTCTTCAGAAAAGGGATATTATGTAGCGATGAAGAAGCTTAGGAATATGGTTAAGGCCGCTATCAAATTGAAGGAGGGGGTGTAACCGCTCTATATTAGCCCAACATCCCGAAGTATTACTTTAAACTCCTCCTCCCTCAGCGAAGCCTTCCTACCCTGTTCGTATAGTTTTCTAACTTCTTCAACAACCCTCATGAGAGTTCCATTATCTGGCTCCTTTCCAGTAACCTCGATAATCTTATGCCTAATTATGGCTTTTCCAGAGTGCTTGCCTATTGTTAATCTGCGTACATTACCGACAAGCTCTGGTGGATATGGCTCGTAGGTTCTTGGATCATTAAGCACGCCGTGCGTATGAATCCCCGATTCATGGGCGAAGGCATAAGCTCCAACAATCGCCTTATTTGGTGGAACAACGTAGCCCGTTGCCCGACTTATTAGCTGTGCTAATTCAGTAAGCTTCTGAGTCTTACCCTCAAACTTCTTAACGCCATAATGCATATAAAGGTTCATTATAACTTTCTCTGTCTCAGCATTCCCAGCTCTTTCACCTATTCCAAGGAAGGTTGTGCTCAAGTATATTTTATCCCAAATGCCATCTGCGGCCCTAACAGCTGCTATAGTATTTTCAACAGCATTCCCAAAGTCATCATGCGCGTGGATCTCGACATACCTTATCTTAGTCTCATATCTTATAGCCCTTATTTTTCTCGGTATTCCATTGGGTAATGGCGCATTGGGGTCTGAGAGCCCTACACCAACTGTGTCGCATACTCTATAGCACTCTGCTCCTGCATCGGCAACAGCATTAATAAATCTCTTCTCAAATTCCCAGTCGGCCCTCGTGCTATCCTCTCCGTGAACGAAAACCCTTAAGCCATGATCTTTAGCAGCATACTCAACGACCTCAACGACCCTATTTAAGAGATCCTCAGGTGTTTTGTCAGACCACTTTGCATTAAAGTGTATATATGAGACTGGATGTGATATCCCGACCTCATCGAAACTAAAATCTATTGCATCATCAATATCCTCCTTGACAGCCCTACACCACCCAGCCAGTCTAACCCCTAAACCCATCTTTTGAATAAGCTTAATTGCTTCCTTATCTGGCTTCTGATAATGATGGAGTTCTATCCGCTCAACACCAATCTCAGCTAATAGGCGGGCTATCTCAGCAGCCTCCTCAGGGTGGATAGATAAGCCGGGCATTTGAATGCCATCTCTTAAAGTTGTATCATCGATGATGGGATCAACCTTCAAAGATAGCTTAAAGTAAAGATTAGTGAAGGCCATCTTTTCAATCATCTCTGGATCAAACATTGTTATCCCCTCAAGAGGAGGGTTAATATAACGGGTGAAATATTGAGATAAGGGTCTCTGTACGCACGACATTCGGGTGCTGCTCAATCATCTCATAAATTATTTTTTGTAGCTCTTCAAGGCTGCTTGTCTCAATAACGACAACAGCATCATATCTCACAAGAACTGAGTTAGCCATCTTAACACCTTTTATCCGCCTAGACCTAACTATCTCCTCGGAGGTTCCGGGTTTCATTCTTACGAGAACGAAGGCTCTTAAGGTCTTTTTTCTCAAGTCCTTAGCTGCAGCCATGTCATAATCACCCATAACTACCCTATTTCTCTTAAGACAAGCGATGTCTCTGTATGAACGATGTCTGGATCCTTTTCTATAACATTATATACCAGGTTATGTAGTGTTTCAAAGTCGGTGGTCTCGATTACGGCGATTACATCAAATCTACCATATATTGCATCCGCTTGGATAACCTCCCTAACCTTGCTTTTTATTCTTTTAACCACATCTAGAGATGTGCCGGGCTTTGTTTCAATAAATATGTACGCTCTTATCACCTTCTCACCCCAAACAATAAATTAATAATCTAAATACTTCATGACCTCCCATGGGGATACGTAAAGGCAATATTGTAGCCAATCATCCATTTTACACTCGAGGAAGGCATCAAAAATGTGGCTCCCTAATGTTCGGTGGATTACTTCATCACTCTTCATCTCCTCAAGTGCCTCCTTAAGAGTTGAGGGT
>JAWAXL010000025.1:0-18456 GCA_038820405.1 Bathyarchaeia archaeon | reverse complement strand
CAGCGCCATTATGAAGTATGAATTAAATACAAAGCATAGTGGTACTCTTGGTAGCATGTATGTCCACCATCCTTCGTATCGGTTTAGGTTCCAGGGTATGTCGAAGCTGCCCCAGCTTAGGACTAGGAAGTTCCATACGCCGAAGGCTGGGACTGGCCCTGCCGGCAGGACTATTGTTCCCGGCCTGAATGAGTTTATTAGGTAGATTGGTCTGCTTGCCAGCCACATGGCTGCAACAATTATAGCTATGATCTTCCAGGCCGATTTACCCTCCTCATCCTTAGCTAGGCTATTCATTACGAATAGTGCTGGAACCATGCCGAGCGAGTAGGTTAACCTCTCAACATCAACCCAACGCCTACGCACCATTAAAACGATACCTATGCCCAGAAGGAAGGTGCCAACTACCCAAATGCACCATAAGGCGATACGGGAAAATAGAATAGATATGATATAAAGGAATCTTCCATATGCTTAAGAATTTTAACCGTGCACCATATAGCTATCTAAGCCATAACTATTATAGTTTACTTTCCAATCAAAGATGAAACAATGTTTGGGCTGTTCTCAAGAATAACATACTCTCCAAAGCCTAAACCTTTTAAAGGCTAAGTCAGGAATACTATCTCCTTTCTTGTTTACTATTCCTATAAAAATTCAATGACGATGGGAATATTCCAAAAAGAATTCCAAGCTATCTTGTGCCACAAAGAAAAGACTTAAAAATATATCCAAAAAATATATTAATTAAGAACTAAAATAATAAAGGGAGATTGATATGAGCGAAGGATCATCGGTAGTTAAAAGTGGGTTAACTTGGAGGTCAATAATGGCTTTAATCTATGTTTCAATAGTTTTTCAGCCTGCTGTTCTATATTTGAACCTTGTAAGCGGTGCTGGCGGTGCATTGGCTGGGGCTATTCAGTGGGCAACAATTATACTTTTCGTCGAATTAGCGAGGCTTAGCGGCAATCCACTAACTAAACAAGAGGCTACAGTAATTTTTATAGGAGCTTTTCTTGGTTGGTCGGTTACATGGCAAATTAACTTCATCTACAGCCTATATTTTAGGCATGCGCCAATTACTAAGTACTTTGGAATTGCAGACAAAATTCCATACTGGGCTTCACCTCCAGATCCAGAAGTTTGGATTAACAGAACATTTCTCCATCCCTCATGGATTCCAGTTTTTATAGTGTTTGTATTTTCCTTCATTTGTGGATGGGCGATAACTTTATCTACTGGTCTAATAAACCGCCAGCTATATATTGTAGGGGAGAAATTACCATTCCCATTGGCTCATCCAGGAGCACAAATGATTATAGCTCTCACACAACGTAGCCCAGAAAGGTTAAGAATCATTGCTTTTTCCGCCGTTATTGGAGCTCTCTATGCCTTAATATTGTACGGGACTCCATTTGTAACAGGTGCGCTAGGCAAGTACTTAGTCTTTCTTCCAGCACCTTTTGCGGACTTTAACTTCATTCTTCATCAAAGTATCCCTGGAGCGTCTTTAGGTATAGCGACCGACATCTTGGTCTTTGCGTCTGGCTTTGTTATTCCATTCAATGTATGTATCGGCATTTTCCTCGGGTCATTTATCACCCAGTTCATTGGGAATTACATACTTGTTACTCAAAGGATCACGCAGTTTGGCGAAACATGGATAGCTGGATTAAGTATCCAAATGACATACCTTCGCTCCTTTCTTTTCGCCTGGATAAGTCCTGTAATTGGGGCAGCTCTCGCGGCTGGCATAGTCCCAATCCTCAGGAGACCACGATTCCTAATAGATACATTCAAGACGTTGCTCCGAGGGAAAATATCGTTCATACTTTTAGTTTACTTATTGGCATCCATTGGATACACAATTATGGGTCATTATCTTGCGCCCGATTTTCCGCTAGCTATTCTCGTAACATACAACCTTATTTGGCCATTTCTCCTGAATCTTGCTGCTGATAGGGCTGCAGGTGTTGCGCAATACTTTGAGATCCCCTATGTTAGGGAACTCACCATAATAGGCTCAGGTTACAAAGGCATCAATGGCTGGTTTATCCCAATGTATAGCTGGGCGGGGGGATGGTGTCAGTCCTTCAAAATATGTGAATTAACTGAAACAGATCATATAAGTCTTGTTAAGGCTATACTCTTTACATTGCCTATCTCTATTATTGCGGGCTTCCTTTACATTGCAGACTTTTGGAGGATAGCTCCTATGCCTTCTGGAGTTTACCCATGGACGGAAATTCAGTGGCCCATTAGCGCTACTTTTGGAAACATATTTATAGTTCATCCCCCTGAAATCTTCCAAATTCCCCTGATAGCTGCGGGTTTTGCCGTTATAGGGGCTGCTTATGTAGCCTTAGATTTCTTTAAGCTAGGGCCACTTGTGATAGGATTAACCTCTGGTCTAGCGACCATGATACCATTCGCCATGTCAATATTTATAGGAGCAATCATAGGGCAGATAGCGAGCCGCATAAGAAAAGAATGGTGGAACCAAAATAGATTTCTTATAGTTGGTGGATTAAGTATTGGAGAAGGCCTGGTGGTGGCGTTCGCCTCAGCAATAGTACTAATTCTGAAGTCTATGTGGATGATGCCCTTCTGATCCTCCCATATTTTTTCTATGGAAAAATATTATTGGGATAAATTGACTGAAGCGGTATTCTGCGCATATGTGTTTCCGTCAATTCATCTTAATTCCAAGCTTAATACTTTACTAAACAGTTAAGAATATTCATAGGAGTATTTTTACTGTTTCAAATCGATAGTTTTTAAATCTTAAAGGATCCGAAAATCTTAAATAATTTTTCTAAAAATTTCTCTTTCGGTGGGGTTAATTGATTAAAATAGGTGAAACAGAAAGAATTGAGGTTAGTGTTGATGAAAAATCTGGTTGTCTAGAAGTTTTAGATAAGAATGCAAGGTACGCTTGGAAGCAGATTTTGATAGACGGATATGTTTTTAAAGAGGCCAAGCAGATACCTAATGGTTTAGAAATTTATGCCGATTTTATAAGAAACGATGAAGGTGGTGTTAATGTACCGTTTAAGATACGCTATACTATGGGAGAGCTGCCCTCTGATATTTGTATTGAAGTTGAAACTGACTTAGAGAGGCCAATTGGCGATGTCTACTATCCATACCCCTTCGTGTTAGATGATGCAGATGGCTTTTTAGTAATTCCGCGCAATAATGGCATTATTTATCCGGTCAGAGATTTATCTGTTCATGATGAGTATCTCAGAGTTTATGGCGGTATTCACATGCCTTGGTTTGGAGCCATAAATTTGAAAAAAGGATATGGTTATATGGGTATTTTTGAAACTCCTTTTGATGCAGGAATAACAATAATGAAGGTTCCATATAAGGTTCGAGAAAATTTAATCAATGTTGTTTTCCCAATATGGCATCCTTCTAAAGGAAGGTTTGCATATGTACGTCGCATACTTTATTATTTTTCGTCAGAAGGTGGATATGTTGCCCTAGCAAAACGTTACAGAAAATATGCCATAAAAATTGGTAGATTTAAGTCCCTAAAAGATAAGCTTAAGGATAATCCTGACGTTGACAAGCTCATCGGAGCTGCAAATTTTTGGCCAATAGGATATGGTTTTGAGAAGATTACTGAAGAAGATCGCGTTAGAATGGCTAAAACATTCTATGATCTAGGTGTGAAAAAACTTCTCTTCTCGCAGATAAACGACCCAGAATCTATCGAAGAAATTAAAAAACTTGGGTATTTAGTCAGCCGATATGATCAGTACGACGATGTTTATCCTCCAAATGTTTCGCAGATTTTAGGATGGAGTGGCGATTCAAATGTTAAATTTCCTGAAGATTGCGCGAAGCTTCCAAATGGCTTTCTTATGAAAGCTTGGCAACCGCGGACTCCTAAGGGTATCCTCCAAGGATATAAGATATGTCCGTCTCGGGGGTATGAGCGGGCAAAAGAAAGGATTCTAAATGAGCTAAAAACCAAGAAATATAACACTCGCTTCATAGATATCGTGACAGCAGATTATCTGCATGAATGCTACGATAAATGCCATCCTTTAACAAGACAAGAATGGATGGAATTTAGGCTAAAAATTCTTAAATTATGTTATGATTACCCACTTATAGTTGGCGCTGAGAATGGGATGGATTGGGCTGTACCTTATGTACATTACTTTGAGGGCATGGCTGGTGTCGGATATAGATACCTTCTGCCTGCATGCGGACATTTTCTCCGGGAGTATATTCCGCCGCATGAAGAATACTTGAAGTATGCTGTAGGAGAATATTATCGCGTGCCTTTGTGGGAACTGGTATATCACGACGCTGTAGTGTCTACATGGTACTGGGGAGACAGCAATAATCGCATTCCTGAACTTTGGAATAAAAAGGATTTATTTAATGTGCTTTATGGTACAATGCCTATGTACCTTGTTGGCAAAGAAGAATTTGAAGTAATGAAATATGCTATTGTTAGGTCATATAAATACATTTGCCCGATAATCGAAAAGGTAGGATACGCAGAGATGATCTCTCATAGTTTTCTGACTGATGATCATAAAGTGCAAAGAACCGTATTTCAAACCGAAGAGAAAAGGATAATAATTACGGTTAACTTTGGGACGCAGGCATATTTGACACCTGAAGGTGAAATAGTACGCCCTATGGACTACATTGTGAGGGAGGAGAGTCTTTAGTCTCATATTTTCCATGGGGGTATTGTTGAAATGGTTGCATTTCCGGAGTTAATTTGTGCAAGTAATGGCGTACTGTATTATTCCTCGGGAGAAGAAGTATCCTTATGGGGGTTAAATTACTATGTTCCATTTGCGGCTGAATATTACTTGCTGCATCTCTTAAAAATTAATCACAAGGAAGTCATGGATAAAGATTTTGAGCATTTTGCGAAAATGAAAGTTGATGTAATTCGTATGCATTTATTTGATGTTGAAATTAGTGATGAAAAAGGAAATCTGTTGCAAAACGAGCATCTTGATCTATTAGACTATTTGATAAAGAAATGCCAAGATTACAAAATTTACGTTTTTCTAACACCGATAGCATGGTGGCGTACCCCATGGGGTAACGGTTTTTCAACCAACTATAGCAAACCAGCTATGTTTTTTTATCCGGATGCAATAGATGCGCAAATTAATTACTTGAAGCAGCTACTAAACCATGTAAATCCCTATTCTGGCTTGTCTTATAAAGACGATTTAACTATTTGCGCGTTTGAGGTATTTAATGAGCCAGTTTACTGGCCATACGAGAATATAGTTGAAAAAGAGGAAGCTTTTCTCATTGAGGAGTGGAGTAAATGGCTTGAAAAGAGAAACATAGAGATTGAGGAGCTGAAAACAGAAAAAGGCTACATGCTACCTATGCCAAAATCTATACTTGCACCATCAAATGCGATAGAAGCAAACGTAGGCAATCTATTTCGGAAATTCATGTACAAATACATGCTCACTAAATATATAGATACAATGGTGAGCACTATAAAGTCTACGGGGGCAAAACAACCTGTGTTTTTCTCAGCCTTTAGTGGCGCTATAGTGGCGCGGGGGATCTCTGAAATTAAGGAGAGCTTAGATGAATCGTCCTGTGAGGGAGTAACTTACAGTTGGTATCCCGGGAGATGGATCGCGCGTGTTCCTAGAACATATGATTTGTTATCTGATCTTGATGAAGATAACTTTTTCTGGAGAAGTCGGAAGGCCAGAGCCGTATATGAATTTGATGCCGTAGGATCGCCATATACTTATGTTTACCCTGCTTTTGCTCGATTTTGGAAGGAAATGGGTACCCAAATAGCATGTATGTTCGCATATGATTCTTATGCATTGGCTCACCTTAACGTTGCATGGGCTCAACACTTCTTTAACTTTCTTTATACGCCGGGAAAAGCTGCGAGTTTTGCTATTGCAAGAGAAGTTTACCATCGCTGTGAAAGAAACCAAGTGTTAAGGCTACCTCTAGGTGAACAAAAATGGGATTGTTTCTTTGTTTCGCATGTTTTAGATGTAAGCGTTATGAAAACAGATGAAATCCTTATGTATTCCAACAATTACTTCGGTGATGTTCCACATAACCCTAAGTATGTAATGGGCGTAGGTTCATCTAAGCTTATAGAATATGATGGATCAGGTATATACATAGCTGAAATAAGTGAAAATGAAGTTAAACTGGAAATATTTCCGGATGTTATTATTGTAAGTGATCCTTGGATTACTTTTTATGCATTTGGGTCTCCAAGTGATCCACTTCTCCCTAGGTCACTTTCAAAGAGCGTTGAACGTCTACGGTTAAGAAAACCAGTCGCGAAGATAAGAAACAATATTCGCGAGTTTTTAATAAGGCTTCCTTGGGAAAAATGCGAAATAACTAAGGTGAATAACAAAACAAAAAAACATATTCCATGGGAAAAATATGAAGGCTGGTTTCGATTTAAGGTAACGCCTGGAAGATATATAATAAAAAGGTTACCTTAAAATGCTTCTGGTATGAATTTTTGGTTTCATTAAACATCTTTTAATTGCTTGGATGGTCTAATCTAACCACTAAGAAACGTATATAAAACAGTGTGCGCATATCTAAAGATGAATTAGTGAGAAATAATGAGAAATATTAAAGTTAAGAAAGTCTGTATTGCTCTGCTTATGCTTGTAATTATATTTTCCAAAGTTGCTAGCGATGAAACTTCTTCCATTGAAGTTCGCATTTATGGTATTCCTGAATCCAAGATCTTAAGGGATATGATAGAATACTTGACTAATATTAGAGTAAATGTCACTATTTGTTATCTCAATAGCTCTAGCTCTTCAAATGAGTTCTATAGTTTGATTAATCTGCTAATTAGCTTAGGTCTTCAGGTACTACCCCCAAATTTCTGTCCTACATGCGAGTATGGGGGAAGAATTGATTGGAGAAAAATATACGAAGTATATGCGTCTCCGCTTCTTATATTTCTTCAAGACGAGAAGTTAAAGGCAATTATAGTCTCAGCAAATGATGAAGTTTTCTCAACAAATTACGAGGGAGTTTTCTATAAAATATTTAATTGGTCAGGAGATGACGCACTGTTCTTTACGCATAGTGCGCAACCTTTCAAAATAGATAATAATGCGAGAATAAAAATAGAGGGTTTTCTTAAGGGTGAAGGTAAAACTAATCCCGGCGGCATAGTTAATGTTTTTCAAGTCTTACCACTCATTATTGCAGCAGCCTTTGCGGATTCAATAAATCCCTGTGAATTCTTTGTCTTAGTAGTTTTTCTCTCACTAGTTGCTATGCGATTTGGAAAGGTAGCCATCCTTAAATATGGGCTTACATATGCGCTCGCTATATTTACTATCTATTTTTTGATGGGGCTGGGAATATGGCGATTAATAGGTTTTATTCAAGAAGCAAAATTATTTGTTGTCATCTTAGGTTTCTCTCTTGGGCTTAGATCAATATTAAACTTCATTTTTGGTCTTTTTGGCATATCAATAGGTCTAAGAGAAACCATTGGAAGTTTCCTGAATAGGCATTTTAAGCGTATCCCAAAATCCTTTTCAGAGAATATTTCTAAGCAACTAAGAAGGTTTTCTGAGAAGCCGGCTTCATCTTTCCTTGTAGGAGTTGTTACAAGTGCTTTTCTTCTCCCATGTACATCAGGACCCTATTTATTGGCTGTAAGTCTAATGTCGGGTCTAGAACCATTGCAAGGCCTCCTATTGCTCATCTTGTATAATACCATCTTTGTAATACCATTCATAGTGATAACAGTAGGCGTATATACTGTAAGAATTAAGCTAAGGGAGCTTAAGAGATGGCAATCCACTAAGCAAAGATGGTTAAACTTAATTGGGGGGTTACTGTTGATAGCTTTGAGTATCTATTTAATGTTTTATGCAATAAAGTAGGTATTATATACATTGCTATTTATGTATAGAAAGATTTTTATATTGGTTCTAAAAATACTAAAAATTTGGGTGACTTCAATGAATGCTAAGGAAAAAGAAACAGAAGTAGTGGTTCGTATACGCCCCACAGCCTACGTCGCTGGCATAATCTTTATACTTGCTATGATCTTCATCAAGGGATTTGAGAAAAAATTCTTTCCAGTATACGTTCCATTTGGCAACATCGGTCCAAACTGGTGGCCTTTTAACATAGGATATATACAGGACACTTTCTTCTTTTTGATAGTCTTTATGATTATAGTGTCACTGTTACCAAAAGGCACATTCAATAGGGGGGAAATAGCTGTAATTGCCTCTATGATTTTCGCTACTGCTCCTCTTGTTGGCCTCTGGGGATTTGCTTGGACAGGTCCAGCTAGCTGGGCTGCTTCGGCTGAGCCTTGGGGCCAGTATGTCAGAGAGGCAATAGAACGGTTCGGGCCATCTTTCTTTGTACTCTATGCTCCAGATCCTCGAGATTTAACCTCACCGATTTATGCAGACATGATTTATGGGCACGCAAACTTTTTTGCGCATCTTCCCGCATGGATAGGTCCAATAATGTTCACCTATATTTGGACGCTCTCGTTGATGTTCATGATGATGTTCTTAGCGATAATTTTCAGAAGACAGTTCATTGATATAGAGGCTATGCAGTATCCTTATGGCTTAGCTCTTACTGAAATTGCTAGGTCTACCAGCGAGAGAAGGCTGTTCTCAAACATATGGCTATGGATAGGGCTTGGGGTTGGCATTCTAATGAACGCGCTACTATGGTTAGATTATTTGGTGCCCGGCGTCATTAATATGCCAAACTTTGGATCCAGATCTTACTTAGTCATTTCTCTACAGTATTATTTTCCAGGCAATAGGGCGCTTGACATTAGCTTTGACCCCTTCCTTATAGGGATCGCTGCCTTAGCACCTGCACCAGTAATGCTCTCATATTTCATATGGACAACCATTCTATGGGTTATTCTGCCTACTATCTTTGAGATGGTCGGCTTTTACTCACCTGGCTGGGCAGCAGACTCCGAGAGCTTATGGCTAGCTATGTTCAGACAATACGGGCCTCAACCAACATGGTGGAAAGAGGCAGCTGGTGGAGGAGTTTGGACACTAGCGTGGGGAGTAACTCTAGGATATCTCTTCATACCATTCATCATTAATAGACGAGTTTTCATCGAGTCTTTAAAGGCAATAAGAAAGCCAGTTCCAGAAATTGAGAAAAACGAAGCAATACCTTATAGATATGCATGGATCGGCTTTATAGCGTCTTGGCTAATATTTGCTGTCCTATATATCCCTGCAAGTGCTGGCATTCTTGGAGGCGCGAGATTCATAGGGGTCATCCTATTCACAGTTTCATGGTACATACTGAAGTATAGCTTACAGATGAGGCTTGGAGGAGAAACAGGAAACATTTTCCAAGTTGATAGCCATCATGATTTTCATCAAAGTGAAATAGGTGTTCGTTTTGGTTGGATAGGTGAATCAACTCCTGCCATAGGTGGAAAAGGCTTAGTGCCAGCATGGTATATTCCACATGGGACCCCGGAGAAAACTATTGCACTTTGGGCAATCAGAACACCTAGATTTGGAACTGGATATACAAGCGGGGGGGAGGCGACAGGTGGTATCGGACGCACATTACTCGATATCTTTAAGATGGGGCAATTAATGAACGTCCCACTTAGGCAACTGTTCGTAGGAGTATCTCTCGCTGTAGTTATAGGAATGATTAGCCATATCATTGTAACAGGTTGGTTTAATTATACATTCGGCGTAAAAGCTATCAGTGGGAGTCCATGGGGAAGTTGCACAATGCATTCAGTAGGTGGCTCAGAGCTTTGCTGCTTCCAAACCACACCGCCTTCTGCCTGGGCATTTGTAGCAGCTGGTTTCATAGGTATGGCGGCCTACTACTTCATAATCATGCGCTTTCCAGGTCTACCAATTCCTCATCCAGCTGGCATAGCTATGCAAACAGTAGTTCCACCTTGGTTCTGGATTCCGTCATTAGTGGGATACCTCATAAGGAGATTTTCAATTCAAGTTGGCGGTCCGATAGTGTATGAAAAGAAGATAGTTCCGTTTGCAGTAGGACTAATAGCTTCCTATCCATTTGTCGTAAACATCCTCTGGCTCTATAGCGCTTACATTGGCTACTTAACTTGGTAAACAACTCAATAATTTTTCCTTTTTTTTAAGTAAAGTTTTTATTTTTGGTAATTAATGTTTTTTAGTGGTGAAGTTTATGACCAGATATAAGATGGCTCTTTTAATAGCAGTGCTTCTTTTGGCTTTTCCATCAACTACTAGCTTAACCAATGGTTTATCTTCAGCCGCCTCTCGTTCATCTACATTTGGGATTGAAACCGACTATCAGTCGATAGCTGATAGCGTCGATATGTCAGCTATACGGAAACACATAGAGTACTTCTCAAGTTTAGGCTCCAGGGTTACAGGCTATCCGGGCTGCGATAGGGCTGCTGAATATATATATAGCTATTTTAGATCAATAGGGTTATCTGAAGTACAATACCATGAATACAATATAACTGTTCCAATAGATTATGGAGCAAACCTCACAATTATGGGGGCAAATAAAACATTTAAAATATATCCTATGTGGCCTAACTTGGCGGCGCTTGTGACAACGCCACCAGAAGGTATATCAGGAACCCTAATATACTCAAGGGACTGCAGCCTGGCGAGCTTCAAGGGACTTGACGTTGAGGGAAGTATAGTTCTCACAGAGTTCAATATACAGGATGCTTGGCTGAACGCCATGAAGCTCGGAGCTAAAGCCGTCATATTCATAGAGCCATTTGAAACGAACACCCATGAGTCAGCCCTAAAGCTCACAACATATGTTCCATTAAGCTTCCCAAGATTCTACATAAAATATGAAGATGCCGAAGACCTCATACAGTACATTGGGTCAAAGGTTACGGTTAAGTCAACGATGAGGTGGGAGGTTAAGACAGCGAAAAACGTTTTAGGCTGCGTTAAAGGAACAAAATACCCGGATTTACACTTCATATATTCAGCGGCATACGACTCCTTCAGCCATGTCCCATCACTATCGCCGGGGGCGGATGAAGCAGCCGGCATAGCAATCCTCCTGGAGATGGCGAGATACTTTAAACAGAACCCGCCGAAATACACAGTTTACTTCATAGCCTTCTCAGGAACACGCCTAGCAGCCCAGGGAGCCAAATGGTTCATCCACGACAAAATCATAAACTATAACGGCACACTTGTATTGGGCGACTATTCACCAACAATGATGACAGACTGGGGAGCAAACATAGTACTATGGGTAGACCTAGGAATAAGCACAGGAAGCAACACGCTCCTACTAACACCATGCTACGGACTATTCAGCCATTGGGAATCTGTTCTCGGCGAATATGAGACGGCAACGTTCCCAAGAGGGACAGCAGACCTAGCTGCAGAAATCCAACGAACCCTAAAAGAAAGCGTAGCCTTCGAAATACAATACGCTACTCTCTTTCACCCTCCTGGAGTGAGAATATACTATTTGGCTGGCGATACCCCAATAGCTTCTAACGCTGAAGCATTTAGAAATTTAGGTGGCCCAGGGGTGGCTCTCGTCACAACGTTTGATAATAAAAGGTATTGGTGGACACCATTAGACGCTGTGGAGAAAGTAAACTTCGAAAACCTGAGGCTACAAGCAAGATTCATCCAATGCCTACTCTACACATACACAAACATAGAAGACTTCAGACCAACATGGATGAAGGAATGGAAACCATTCTTTGCATATTCAGGTTTAACTGGTCGTATGAAGTGGTGTGATGTAATAGGCCGAATAGTCGAATGGGTTGAAGCAGAAGCATGGTACAAACCAGTACCCAACGCCATAGTCTTCCTCAAAGACACAGGCATGTATGAGGGGTTCACGTTTAGGCAGACAATAGCCCAAAACATATGGATCCCATACATGACGGATAGCGAAGGCAAATTCTTCATACCAGGACTTGACATTGGCGGAAGAACAGGAACTTACAATTTTGCTGCTTTCAAGGTTGATGAGGAGACTGGTAGGATCACATATGCTCCTGACAGCGGCAGATACACCATCGTCGGCATGATAAGAGCTGACACAATATCACCATATGCTTCACATCCGCTCGACCTAGGCGCCTACGTGGTCTTCCGCTGCGGAACCATAGTCATATTCGACGTGGAAAACCCATACACAGCAAACTACCCAGTCCAAAAACATATGAGTATAGGGATCTATGATGCGCGCACACACGCCACCCCCGTATCATTCGGCGTAAGGATGGTTGCAGACGGAAGGAGAGGCACAAGCGTGGCAACAATATTCGCCCCGCCAGACACACCTTTAGAAATCCTACTATTCTTCTCAATAGACCTAAAGCATCCAATAGCCCTCCTAACAAACTCATCCATGGAGAAGCCGCTTGGAGAAGGATATAGAGTTGGAGCCGGCGAGCAAATCGTTATAACTAATACACCGCTCCACTACGCAGAAAACCTATATTGGGTCAACCATGAGCGCTTAACGATCGCGATGAGCCGAGGAGTTACGCTAACATCCGCCCAGCTACATGAGGAGAGCGGGAAGCTAATAGAGAATGCTAAGAAAGCCCTAAAGAATAAAGACTACTTAAGCGCCTATATATACGCGACAGAAGCATGGAAGAATGAGAAAGATGTCTACATGGATGTAAGAGTCACAATAGAGGACACAATAAACACGGTCCCAATGCTTGGCCTAATACTTATACCGTTCGCTTTCTTCGGCGAACGCCTATTTATAGGAGCATCAGGCCTCAAAAGAATAATCTCACTTATAGCGATTTTCGCCATACCTTTCGCAGGCCTCTTCCTCGCGCACCCAGGCTTCCTCCTAGCGACAGACGCCCTCCTAATAGTACTATCGCTGGTAACATTAATACTGATCTCACCAGTCATAATAGTGCTTGTGGGAACAATCGCCGGCGGGATCAAAGAGCTAAGGAGGAAAGCATACGGCGAGCATTTCGTCGAGATATCTAGGACATCAATAATGCTAACATCCTTCTCGTACGGCATACAGTACATAAGGAAGAGGAAGATGAGATCCGGGCTAATCATGTCAACCTTAATACTCATAACTTTAGGTGTAGTCCTGTTTGCCTCGCTTCAACCTTTAACAATCTTCAGAGCACAGCCCGTAACAGGGCCCGCAACATATGAGGGCATAATGATACATCTACCGATGTGGGGCATGCAGAGCTGGTGGTGGATGCCCGGCGGATATTACGGAGCTGTGGTTCCAGCAGGCCTAGGCGCCAAGGTCCCGGAAATAATTAAGGGCATGTATGGGGACAATGTGACGATAGCCCTAAGAACATGGCAATATAGGATAACTGAGGGACCCGAGAATCCGTATCGATTGAAGTATTTGAACGCAACTTCAAACGCCTTCGCGCTTCTAGGTTTAACTCCTGAGGAGGCTGAGATAACCGGCGTAGATAAAACGCTCATCTATGGGAGATGGTTCACACATGAAGATAGGCTTGTATGCATACTTCCAAAGGCTATAGCTGAAAGCCTTGGAATAAAGGAGCCAAACGTTAAAGTAAACATGATGGGCTTCGAGCTAACGGTTATAGGGGTTGTAGATGAGGAGCTATTCATGTCCCTAGTGGACCTAGACAACGAGCACTTCACACCGCTAGACTACAGAATCCCAAGTCCATGGGCGGACCACATGTCAGTAAAAGAATTAGTGATCCTACCATACAGCTTGGCGATGAGCTTGGGCGGAAGGATTCAGAGCGCTGCCATAAAATTCAAGAACCCTGAAATGATCGCTGAAGCCGCTAGGAGAATAAGCTACAGGTTCCCAGACCTACTAGTAGTCTCATCCTATGGTGGGATGAAACTAGCTTGGTGGAGAGGCTCAATAATGACTATAGCCGGCATAGAGACGCAGATAGTGCCAATAGCCCTAGCGATCTTCGTGTTAATATCATCAATGCTGGGCTCGATCTCGGAGAGGATAAAGGAGATAGGCGTCTTCAGCGTTGTAGGCGTCTCACCCACAACGGTAAGCATAATATTCTTGGGCGAAATAGTAACCGCTGCGATAATAAGTTCAGTTGTAGGCTACATGGTCTCCATAGGGATGATAAAGGTAAGCCCAATGCTGCTCGGAAGTATGAGCCTCAACTACACGAGCAGCTGGGTTATGACAGTTATAGGCTTCATATTAGCCTCAACCCTGGCGGCAAGCATATATCCATTTATAAAGGCTTCAAAACTAGTCACGCCAAGCCTAGAGAGGAAGTGGCGTATACCGCCTCCGCGGGGAGACAGATGGGAGGTGATACTGCCGATATTTATTGGGACAGATAGGGAAGCGGACAGCCTATTAGCCTACTTCTACGAGTTTCTCTCAGGACACATGCAGCCTGACGCCCCAGACTTTAGGGTGGAAAACCTCACATACAGCGAGGAGAAGGTAGGCGAAACAACAAACAGGGTTCTAAGCGCCGCCATGGCTCTAGCACCATATGAGCTCGGGATAAAACAGAAATTTAGTCTCATTGAACAAAAGGGAAAAGAAGAGAGACGAAACGTATTGCTCATTATAGAAAGGACGGAAGGATCAGCGTCAACATGGCAGCTACAAAACAGAATACTCATAGACCAGTTCAGAAAGCAAATGCTCATATGGGCATCCCTACCATCAGCCAAGAAAAGCATATATACGGAGCAATTCAAGAAAGTATCTGGGAAATGAGTTGCCAAAAACATCCCAACACCATCCTCATACTTTTTATCCTCCTTATAATAGGAGCTGCTAGCGTAATCTATATATATGACCTTCTTTTCACAGTGGAAATAAAGATTAAAGAAGAACCAAAACTCACAGGAACGTTTTCCCTAGAAAACAACCTCCTCAAAATTATCCTTGAAAACTTTTCTGATGGAGAAGTAAAGCTTATAATAGCGGATAAAACCTCAAAGAGAACCTATTGCGCAATAATTTTCCATCCCCTCAGGAAGGTGGAAGTGCGCGATAGAAATCTCACAGCAACTTTTTACTGGTGGCTTACACGCTGCAATTTTACAGCAATACTTACATTGAATGATGAGCGGCCAGAAATGAGCGTTGAGGTTCAGATGTCTTCAACAGTTAAAATGCACCCAGAACTTGTTTCTCTTGTTTTTCCACCACCCCTCAACTCGTCCTCAAGGGATTTTATAGTATTACCCTACGCAGAGGGCGTAATTTTTCCATCCTACGATTGGCGCCTTCATGACACTTTTCCTTATTTCGGCTACAAAGTTACTATGGGATGGGCTGGCGTCACCGACCTAAATAAAGGTTACATGATCATACTAGATACACCTTTTGACGCAGGTTTTAAGATAGAATCTTCTTATCAATCTCCATACATGAGTATTGCCCCTGTTATTTATGGTCAGAAGGGTTATTTCTCTTACCAAAGAAAATTTACCTATGTCTTCATATCGGAGGGAGGATATATTTCTATGGCAAAGAGATATAGAGAGTTTGCTAAAGAAAAAGGCTACGTAAAGACATTACGAGAAAAAAGCAGAGAAAACGGAAACATAGATAAATTGATAGGCGCGGTAGATCTCTGGGTCCTAAATAAAGAATTACAAACAGAAGAATTTTTTAAGGAATTAAGAGCCTTTGGGGTTGATAAAGCAGTTATCTCTCTAGAGGGAAGCTGGAGACCACTAATTAATTTCTCAAAGATGGTAAAATTTATTAATAGTTTAGGCTACTTGGTCGGGCGTTACGACATTTATACTGACGTCTGGAATCCCGCCGATAACCCTCCTGAATGGGCTCGTACTGAAGGGTTCCCGGATGATGTTGTGGTTCTCTGGAATGGTGAATTATGTAAGGGATGGGTAATTAAATTGGGTGCGCGAAGATACCAAGGATACTATTTATGTTCTAAAACCCACTGTAAAGTCGCTAGGGAACGCGTATCTCAAGACCTTGCTCTAAACAATTATACTGCTCGTTTCATAGATGTTGAAACAGCATCCCAGCTATGGGAATGCTACAATCCCAATCATCCAACTACACGTGAAGAGGATGCTCAAGCTCGAGTAGAACTACTTAGTCTCATGAAAACTTTCGGATTAGTTGTTGGCTCTGAGGAAGCCAGAGAATGGGCTTTTACAGTGACGGATTATGGTGAAGGCACCATGACTATAAAGATAGCTCCAGAAGCAGGCTATGATTGGATGACACCGGTAAATAATCCTGGGAAAGAGTACTTTGAGCTCAATGTTTATGGAATCTACAGAGTCCCCCTTCGATCTTTAGTTTACCATGATGTGCACGTGGCTACATGGTATACTGGAGATGGTGCAACAAAGGTCCCGGATGCATGGGTAAAGAAAGATTTGCTCAATATCCTCTATGGCACTATGCCATTGTGGATGCCTATAAATTTAGAGTTCTGGAACAAACATCGCTCGCTCTTTCTCAAATCATACCAAAACGTATGTACAGTTTTCAGACAAGTTGGATATGATGAAATGATAAGCCATGAGTTTTTAACTTCTGACCGGAAAGTACAGCGTACAGTTTTCTCATCAGGAGTACAAATTATTGTTAACTTCGGAGACTTAGAGTTCCACTACAATGGATGGGTTCTGCCAAAAGATGGTTTTCTAGCTATAGGTGAAGACTGGATAGCCTATCGGGCTTTTCGAGAAAACATTATAGTTAATGAGGTGGTAACACCTTGGAAATCATTTTTAGATTCTAGAGGCGCCCCTTACCGCGGCTTTAAATTAGAAACTAACGGAGCGGTTCTTGCCGAGAGATTAAATACCACATCAATAAGAATAGCCTTTCTGGATGAGTTGGGCACATATGTCTCCTTAAATTTACTCTCCTTCTTTGGAGATCTCCAAGAAAAAACTGTGAAAATTTATCCCGCCAAAGACAACGGGGAAATAGAGATAAATAAGTTTGTTAACGCTGGAGTTAGTGATGGATGGATAAGATTTGATCGTTTAAGTGGAGTTAACATTTATTACATTCGTCTCCTAGACATTTATGCAAACCCCTAGAAAGCCGAGAAATATTGGAACCCCCTCTTCTATTTTAGCCCTCTAAAATACTTGGTTAAAAACTGTTTCGGGTCTAATTAGGTTTAAGCCCCAATTTATAAAATCAGAAAATTAAAGAGGAGGGATAAAACGCGCACTCAATCAATCATTTGTTAATATTCTTTAGTTTTTCCTAAATCCATCAACATCGCCCATGAAAATTAGCTTTGTAGCGTAGGTTGGCAATTTTAATCTTATCGTGCTTATGTTTCTTCCAAGCATCTTATCATCGAAAACTTCATGTATGTCCATTTTTAGGCAAATTAATTAATCTTTCCCCCGCCTTACTCGTATGAATTGCCAGGAAGAAACATATTAGCCTGGACCCCCTATTCTTGTATGTAAGTGGACTTGCCCAAAAAATCAACTTCATCAGCATTAAGTCCGCCTTTAAATGCTAATTGACCGCCGTAAATGTAATCTTGGTTCTGCAAATAGCCATAAAAGAACCCGCATACAACTTTGGCTTCAGATTTTTTCAAAAACTCCTCCCCCCAATCTTTCATAGTAGATAAATGAGAGTTATTTAAAACTTTTGCGTAAAAATGATAGTATTCATGAGATAGGGCGTTTTAGACCATTAAAGCCTCTCATTTATTGCTTCCTCTCTCCTAGTTTTAGCCGTCCAAAATTCTTCTGATAGTGTTCCAAAAAGCCTCTGACTACATGTTTAATATTGTGAAGTCTGCCGCTAAAGATATCTAATTTCCCTCAGCAGCTTAAAGTAATTTTCTACTTAAGGTTTCTCATTAGATTGAAAATGCTCTCCGCGTTGCGGGCATTCAAGTAAAGGAAGCCATCCGTTAGGCAATTGACCTTCATTAGCAAATAGCACAGGACTTCCATTAGGTATTGAATTAGAGACTCTTATGGCGAAGAAATATCCCTCATCACATAATTGTGAAACATTATAAAATACATGTGACCAAATAACGGTTTGGTTTGGTAATATCCCTGCAATAGACCATCTGGTTTTCTCAGCAAAAATAGGTTTTCCATCAGCTGAAATTATGCCGAATTCAACCGGCCACTCATAATAAAAAGGCGCTAAACCAAAGTTCTTAACCACAACTGAAATATTTAAGGCGTCTCCCGAAACTGGTTTGGCAGCCACATAGCACACGGCAAAGGTATAACCCATTCGCTGAGACCCTGTAGCCGCCCTATCTAAGTCTTCGGGAGTAAGGATGGGTCGCGATGTTTGCGGTTTAAAAATCGTTTCTATACGCAGATAGCTGGCATGCGTAACTTCTACACAACGTAGGAAATGCTCATATAATTTGCTATTTCTAAAAACTTCTGCTTGGATTTCCGGGCGGATCTCCCCACCAATAGGTTCCGCCTGCCATCTATC